>CALMOL010000468.1 GCA_937871685.1 uncultured Verrucomicrobiota bacterium | reverse complement strand
CGAACGGGTTTTGCCGACTGCGTCGGAATGCGGCGTTGTCCCTTCGTGATGGCGATGACGGCGACGACGACGCTGACGAAGAGCAGCACCAGCACGATGATTTTTTCGAGCCCGATCGCTGCGGGAGCACCGCCGCCGCCCAACTGGAGGATGGAAGCGTCCGGCGGGATGGCCTTGAGCTGCGCCTCGCTCCATGGGTTGCCCTGCTGGCCCTTGAACTTATCGCGCATGGCGGCGACGGCCTCCTTGGGAATCGGCGGCGCGTTGTTGCCCCAGTCGGAGCGGACGTAGGTGAGGATCGCGGCGATCTGCTCATCCTTGAACACACCCTCCCACGCGGCCATCGCGCCGTTGTAGTTGGCGCCCTTGACCTGCACCGGCCCTTGCAGGCCGTGGAGCAGGATGGCGATGAGGCGATTGGGCGCGTCCCCGATCACCCACTCGGAGCCGGCGAGCGGCGGCCACTGCCCCGCTTGGCCGAGGCCGGTGGACTGGTGGCAGGACACGCAGTTCGCGGTGAAGAGCTTCTTGCCGATGACCTTGGGATCGGGCGGGCCGGCGGCAGCGCCCTTGCTCTTCGGATCAAAATCCGTGTTGGGGTTGAACACGTCGCCGCGGAATCCGCCGGAATACAGGCCGAGGTAGATTCCGGCCCACAGCACCAGGAGGCCGAAGACGCCCATCAGCCACAGCGGCACCGGCTCGGAGCCCTCGGCCGGCTCCGCGGTCTCACGCAGGAGCACGCCGTGGACGCGGCGCACGTCGATGTCGGAGCCCAACTCGGACTCGCGGAAGCGCTCCTCGACCTCGTCGGCGTAGCGCACGCCGCCTGGGCCGACGGCGGGCGCGGGGATACCGGCCGGGATGATGGCGGAAGAATGCGGTTCCTGGCTCATTGCGGGGGCTTCTCTTCGGGGGCTTCCGGCAGCGGGTAGGTGCTGCGCTTGAGGGAAAGGAGGTATTCGACGAGGAGCTTGGCCTCGTTGGTGGGCACGACTTCCCAGCCGGGCTCGGGGAGGTCGGGCGGCAGGAGCTTCACGGCGTCGGCCGAGGGCTGGCCCGCGATGCGGCGCTTCTCGAAGAGGAAGCGGAACGGCGGCATGATCGAGCCGGGCGAGACGACCGCCGGCTGGTAGAGGTGCTGGTAGTGCCAGTCCACCGAGGGCTGGCGCGCGCCGATGTTGGAAAGGTCGGGGCCGTTGCGCACCGCGCCGAAGTAGGCCATCCGGTCGTGCATGTAGTCGCGCGCCACGGTGCGGCGCGCGCCCCAGCCGCGCTCCAGGTCGGCGCCGCCGGAGCCGATGTCGGAGGAATTCCCGCCGCGCACCTGCTGGGAGTGGCAATACACGCAGCCGTTGGACGCGAAGACCGCCGAGCCCTGGATGGACGTGCCCGGCAGCGGCGGCGGCGACTGGTCCTTGGTGATGTCGTCGATGTCCGGCTTGGCGCGGCCGATCTGCGCATAGGGCGTCGCCACCAAGCCCACCCACGAGAGGAAGAAGGCGAGGAAGGCGCCGACGATGATGACGGGCATCCGGTTCATGAAAGAAGAAAGGTCGGCGGTGGGCGCTCAGATGGCTGCGGCGGTGCCGGCGGGCGGGGCGTCTTCCTCCGCGGGCGTCATGGCCAGCAGGGTGGGCCGCCGCCGGATCGCGCCGGCGCGCACGCTCATGAGCACGAAGGACGCGGCGAAGGCGACGTGCCCGGCGAGGATGAGCAGCAGCCCGAGGGTGCGCCCCCAGAGGAAGATCTTGGTGTAGTTCACCGTCGTGATGAAGGAGATCTTCGGCTCATTCAGCGCGAGGCCCTGGATGAACCCGGACATGGAAAGCGCGAGCCAGAGCAGGCCGACACCGGAAACGACCAGCCAAAAGTGCCAGCGGATCAACTCGGCCGAGGGCCACTCCCAATTCATCAGGCGCGGCACGATGTAGCAGATCGCGCCGAACATGACCATCGAGTAGAACCCGAGGAGCATCAGGAAATCGTGCCCCTCGACGAAGTGGGTGAAGTGCACCACCTGCGCCACGGAGCGCAGCGACATGAACGCCGCCTGCACGCTGCCCAGCGTGAACACCGTCGCGCCCACCACCACGAAGCGCAGCGTGGGGCTCCAGCGCAGCGCGTCCGCCCGGCCGCGCATGGTGGCGTGGTGGTTGATGCCCGTGGCCACGACGAAGATCAGCATCATGCCGGCCGCGACCACGCCGGCCGAGACCAGCCACGCGGGGAACGGCCCGCCGGTCAGGCGCGTCATGCCCACCCACGGCCCGAACACCGCCAGCGCCCAGAACGCGAGGATCGAGAGAGCATAAGAATGCACCGGCCGTCCGACGATCTTCGGGATGAAATAATACGCCGCCGCCAGCGCCACCGGCGTGAGGTAGAGCGTGATGAAGCCCTGCGCATACCACCAGTGCACCGGGCCGGTCGCCGCCGGCTGCACGGGGAGATGGAAAATGAAGAGGTTGGCCGTGGCGTGGAGCCAGGGAAACCACAGCAGCGCCGCCGCGATGAACCACTGCGACACGTAAAGCGGCCCCGGCTGGCGCACGCGGAAGAGCACCACGCTCCACACCGAGACGAGCGCCGCGCCCACGAAGAGGAAGAGCTGCGCGTGCTGCGGGTAATCCAGCCACGGGACCGAGGTGCCCTGGCCGGCGAGCACGCCGAGCGTGCCGAAGAGCATGCCCGTGTTCCAAACCGCCCACGCGGAATACAAGAAGGGCCGCGAGCGCGCCGGCACGCGGCAAAGGCGCGCCATCAGCCACACCGCCACCGCGAATCCGGCCTGCGCCGCCCAGCCATAAGCCAGCGCGTCCCAGCCGGCCGGATGAACGCGGCCGTAGGTAAGCCAGCCCGAGTCGCCCGCGAAGGACGCCGGCAGGCTCAGCCCGAGCCAGCCTAGCGGCACATTCATCCAAGAGGTGGCCCACTCCGTGCCGGTCAGGAAGCCGGGGATGCTCAGCTTCACCGAGGCGATCACAAGCAGCAGCGAGCCGAAAAGGAGCCAAGCCGTCGCCGAGCCGAAGAACAGCAGCACCGGCAGGCGCAGCGAGGCGTCGATGGCCGCGCGCTCCCGCTTAGCCGCTAGGGTGTCAGACGCGCGCACGGCCTGGACCGCGGCGGCGGCGGGATGCTCCGCGGGAGCGACGGGGGCGACGGCGGTGGAAGTCATGACGGGCGGAAAAGGGAAAGGCGCGTGAACCAAATGGGACGAATGGGGAACAAGCGGGACCAAAAAGGAGATCAGCGAGGCGAAGGCGGGTTCGTGATGTTGTTCGGTCCAGGACCTTGTTGCTGGCCGGGGGCAGGCGCGGGCTGCGCGCCGGGGGCACTGCCGGGAG
>CALMOL010000467.1 GCA_937871685.1 uncultured Verrucomicrobiota bacterium | reverse complement strand
ATCCTCGCCGCGGATCGCCGCCGGCTGGAGCAGTCTCTCGCCACCGCCCGCGATGGCCTCAGCCGCGCGCGCCTCGCCCGCGAGCACGCCGCCGGCCAGCTCGCGCTTTCCGGCGGCACCGATCCGCGCGGCGAGGCGCGCATCGCCGCGCAGCGCGCCGATCCCGCCGCGCGCCATGCCGCCAGCTTGCGTCGCCAGGCTCTAGCCTGCCAGCGGCTGGCCGCCTGCTTCGAGGAGGAAATGCGCCGCGTGGCGGACCACGTCGCGCGTCCCCTCGCCGAGGCGGCGGAGCGTTACCTGGTGTGCATCTTTGGCGTGGGCACGCGCGTCGCGTTTGCCTATCGCGAGGGCGTCTTCGAGGGCCTGGAAATCGAGCGACCGGGGATTGCGGGCGGCGCGCTGGACTTCGGCGCGCTCTCCGGCGGCGCCAAGGAGCAAGTCGGCGTGGCCCTGCGCCTGGCCGTGGCCGAGGTGCTGGCGGCCGACCATGGCGGCAGCCTGCCGGTCGTGCTCGACGACGCCTTCGCCAACGCCGACCCCAGCCGTGCGCGCGAGCTCCAGCGCATGCTGTGGCTCGCCCACGAGCGCGGCCTCCAGTTGATCGTGCTGACCTGCCAGCCGCTGGCTTACTCTGGGCTGGGCGCCGCCTCGGTCTCGCTCACGCAGGAAGCGGCGGGGGAGGTGACAAGTAGAAGGTGAGAGGTGAGCAGAAGATTCCAGGCCGCGCGGGTGCGCGGCGACGGGAGAGTGCCTGCATCGGCCCCGCGGACATATTCCCCACCGCTCACCTCTCACTTTCCCCCTCACCTTCATGCCGCCGCCCTCGCCTCTCCAGCGCGCGCTCCCTCTCCTTGGCTTGGGCGCGCTCTGGGCCGTCGCGGGGGCACAGTGGTGGCGAGAGTGGAGCGCCAATCCCTTCCACGAGCACGCTTGGCTCTCGCTGCCGATGATCGCCCTGCTTGCGTGGCGAGAGTGGTCGCACCGTCCAGCGCCCGCGCCCGGCGGGAGCGCTTGGCTTCTCCCGCTGGCGGTGGGCTTGGTCGCGCTCGGGCCGCTGCGTCTCGTGTTGGAGGCGCAGCCGGACTGGCGCCTGCCGCACGCGCTTCTCGGTGGCGCGGTGCTGGCAGCCACCGCGAGCGCGCTCGGCCGCCTCGGGGGAATGCCGTGGGTGCGGCACTTCCTGCCCTCGATGGCGCTGGTGCTCGCCTTGGCGCTGCCCTGGCCGGAACGATGGGAGCGCCTCGTGATCGGCGCGCTGCAACGCCTCCTGGCCGGAGCCACCGTGGAGCTGCTGAGCTTGGCCGGCATTCCGGCGATGTTGCGCGGCAGTCTCATTGAAGTGGGTCCCGGCACGATCGGCGTGGACGAGGCTTGCTCGGGCGTGCGCTCCCTCCAGGCTGCGCTCTTGCTCGCGGGTTTCCTGGCGCGCTATGCGCGGCTGACGCCGCTCCGCACGGCGATCCTCCTGCTCGCCGGCCTCGGTCTCGCGGTGCTCACCAACCTCGTTCGCTCCACGTGGCTCTCCGCGCTGGCCGCCCGCGGCGGAGCCGCGCCCGCCCTCGCCGCGCATGATCCCGCCGGCCTGCTCGTGCTGGGCGTGTGCCTGCTGGGCCTGTGTGCGGTGGCATGGGGACTGAGGAAGGCCGAGAAGATGGAGGATGGAAAACGGCAGGGAGCCGATGGCCAGGCCGGAAGCGGGCTGGCCTCGCGGACCGCCGGCGAAGGGGGTCCCTCATCCCCGGTTTTCCATCCCCTGCCATCCTCCATCTTCCATCCTCTCGGCCCTTCTTCCTGCTGTTCTCTCGGACTTTCTCTCCTTTCGGCCGCCCTCCTCTCCGAGACCGCCACCCGCGCCTGGTATGCGTGGCACGAGCGCGCCGCGCCGCCGCCGGTCCGCTGGGCCGCGCGCTGGCCGGAGGAGGCGCCGGGCTTCGCGGGGGTAGAGATTCCGGCCGCCGCGCGCGAGCTTCTGCGTGCCCAGTCGGCCTCGGCCGCGCGCTGGCGTGATCCTGCCGTCGGCGTCGAGGTCGCGGCGTTTTTCCTCGAGTGGCCACCCGGCGGGGCCGCCCCCCTGCTGGCGCGCATGCACTCGCCGGAATTCTGCTTTGGTGCGATTGGCGGAATCCTGCGAGGCACGCCCGGTCCCGTGAGCCTGCGCACCGCGGACGGGCTCTCGCTCCCCTTCGACCGCTACGTTTTCACCGAAGACGCCGCGCCGGGGAGCCGCGCCCTTTATGTCTTCCGCTGCGTGTGGGAGGACGGCCCCGGCGACGCGACGGCGGCCGCTTCACCCTTCGAGGCCGCCGCGCCGCGCGCGCGCCTGGAGGCGGTGCGCGCCGGCCGCCGCAACCTTGGCCAGCGCGTGCTGGAGATCAGCGTGCGCGCCGATTCCCTCGCCGCCGCCAGCGAGGTGGCCGCGCGCCTCGTGCAAGGTCAGGTGACGGCGGAATCTCCCAAACTCTAGGCTCGAAACCCGGGGCGAGCCGGCTTAGGAAAGGGCGCCCGCAACAGCTAGTCCCCGCCAGCGCCAGCTTCGAATCCGAATTTCACGTCTCTCTGCCATGCCCATCCCCACCGCCATCGGCATTGATTTCGGCGGCACCTCCGTGAAGATCGGCCTCGTCCACGAGGGCCGCATTGTCGCGCGCCGGCCACCGCTCGTCACGCAATCCTACGCCGGCTCGGAGCCGCTCATCGCCGCGATGGTGGCCGAGGTCCACGCGCTGCGCTCCGAGCATCCCGACCGGCCGGCCTTCGCGCTCGGCGTGGGGATGCCGGGCTTCGTGGACTCGGTCGGCGGCGTCGTCCACAACCTCACCAACGTTGCCGGCTGGCACGAGGTGCCGCTGGCCACGCTGCTGACCTCCCGCACCGGACTGCCCACCGTGCTGGAGAACGATGCCAAGGCGATGACCTACGCCGAGTGGAAGCACGGCGCGGCGCGGGGCCGCTCGCACGTGATCTGCATCACCCTGGGCACCGGCGTGGGCGGCGGCCTGATTCTCGGTGGGCGGCTCCACCGCGGCGCCGCCTTCGCGGCCGGCGAGGTGGGACAGATGTCGCTCGACCCGCTCGGCGAGCCGGGCAATTACGGCAATCTTGGCGCGCTGGAGAAATACGTGGGCAACCAGCAGATTTCCGAGCGTGCGCTGGAACTCTACGCCGCCGCGCTCCACCCTGCGCCCGAGGGCGAGTTGAGTCCGCTCGTCCTGGAGCAAGCCGCCCGCCGTGGAGACCCGGTGGCGCTCCGCCTTTGGGCCGAGGTGGCCTCGCGCGTGGGCTTCATGCTCTCGAATCTCGTGTGGCTGCTTAATCCCGACGCCATCGTGATCGGCGGCGGCGTGGCCAAGGCCGGCGACCTCATTTTTCCCGGCATCACCCATGAGATCCGCACCCGCTGCGCCGAACTGCTGTGGTCCAATCTCATCGTCGTTCCTGCCAAGCTCGGCAACGATGCCGGCCTCATTGGCGCGGCGTCGCTGGGCATCGATGCGCTCGCCGCGCGGCGGTAAACCCGTCCTGCCACGGGTGCGAGGGAAATCCCTGGCGGACTCGCCGGCGCAGCGTGATAAACTTCTGCCATGACCTGGGCCGAAGTCCTTGCCGATCCCTGCCTACAGGATTTGCCTTACAAGATCGAACTTAACGGCCGAGGGGAAATCATCATGAGTCCGGCAGCCAACTGGCACGGTCGCCACCAAGTTCGCATCGGGGCGCTTCTCACTCAGTTGACGCGTGGTGGAGAGACCATTTCGGAGTGTTCCGTGGAGACCGACGACGGGGTCAAGGTGCCCGATGTGGCTTGGCTGTCCGCGCGCTTCGTGCGGCGTGTCGGTTTGGTCACCCCGCTTCCCGAAGCGCCGGAAATCTGCGTGGAGGTGGTATCCCCCTCGAATTCGCGTGCAGCAATCGCCGAAAAGGCCCGCCTTTATTTTAACCGTGGCGCCGTTGAGGTCTGGACATGCAACAAGGCGGGCGCGATGCGCTTTCTCGGATTGAACGGTGCGCTAGATCGCTCACGCCTCGTGCCGAAGTTCCCGATGAAGGTTTGAAGGTGAAGCTGACAGAACCATCGCGATAGCGCGCTTGCTCCTCAGCCACCCTGCCGCAGAAGCGCGGCCCGAGCCTTGACCAAATCGAGGAACGCCGCCGGCAGCGGCGCGAGCCGGCCAGCCCATAGCGCGGCCACCACCACCGGCGGGAAACCCGCGCCCAGCGGCAGCGCGCGGAGTCCTGCCCGCGGTGTGCGGCCTGGCACCGCCAGGCCGAGGCCGGTGCCGAAGCCCTCAGCCACGTAGGTGTCCACCAGATCTAAAGAGGGCACCTCCAGTGCCGCCTCCCACGTCGCGCCTAGGCGGCGCAGGCCATCCTGGAAGCGCCGTGTCAGGGTCTCGTGCGGCGGCAAGGCGATCAGCGGCCCCGTCTCCTTCCCCTCCGCCGAGGCCGCGAGGAGCGCGCGCGCCTGGCGATGGGGTGACTCCTCGCACACCCACAGCACGAGCGGCAGGCGCGCCAGCACCAGCGATTGCAGGCCGCCGGCGGGCACGGCGTCGATCTCCGTCACGGCGAGGTCGATCTCCCCGCGCAGAAGCAGATTTTCAGCCGCGGCTTGGTTCGCCTCGCGCAGGGTCAGCGACAGACGCGGTGCCCCCGCTCGCAACTCGCGCAGGAGCCCCGGCACATGGTCGTCCAGCACCGCCGCCGAGGCCGCCAGCCGGAGCCGCTGGGCCGCCTGCCCGCGCAGCTCGCCCGACACGTCGGCGAGGTTCCCGAAGAACGGCGAGATGAAGGCAAAGAGTCGCTCGCCGGCCGGCGTGAGCGCGAAGGGCCGACGATGGAAGAGCCGCGCCCCGATGGATTCCTCCAGCTTGAGAATCTGCCCCGAGACAGCCGGCTGTTGAATGCCATAGGGCATCGCGCGCACCGCCGGCGAAATTCCACCGTGCCGCGCGACGTAATAGAAGAGCTCGAGGTGATGGACGTTCAGCATGCGCGCGCCGGGACCAGGAACAGGAGACGAGGGCTAGCCGGTAGCATCGTTTCCTCGCCGCGGCGCGCAACTGGCCACCTCAGGCGCTTCGGCCGGCGATCATGCGCCAGATGAGCAGCAAGACCACGGCACCCAGCGTGGCACCGATGAAGCCGGCGCCGTCGCCGACCGCATACCAGCCGAGTTGCCGGCCGATGAAGGTGGCCACCCACGCGCCGGCGATGCCCAGCAGCATGGTGATAATGCAGCCGCCGGGGTCGCGCCCAGGGGTGAGGAGCTTAGCGACGACACCAGCCAGCAGGCCGATGACGCAGGTGATGATGATTCCGGAGTTGGGCATGGGAAGCGGCGGTGGGTGGTAGCGGGGGAAGGCGTTGTCTCACGCCCGCGCGGGCGAAGGCAAGACAAGAAGCAAGAAAGGAGCCGCCAACCAAATCGCTCCCGCCCGCCGCCCGGCCGTGCTTCAGCGTTTTTTAGCGGGAGGCTTCGGCGGAGCCTTGGACGCCGGGGCAGCTCCCGCAGGCGGGGGCAGGTCGCGCCATGTCATCCCGAGTTGGTCGAAAAGGAAAGCATACACGTCGGCCAGCTCGGCGAGGCGATCGGGCAGCGCGGTGCCCTGGCCGTGACCGGTGGCGGCGCTCGTGCGCAGCAGCACCGGGCGCTCGGGGCCGGACCCCGTGGCGGCCTGGAGGCGAGCGGTCATCTTGCGCGAGTGCATGGGGTTTACCCGGCCGTCGTTGTCGCCCGTGAGCAGAAGGATGCCGGGATACTTCTCGCCGTCGCGCACGCGGTGGTAGGGCGAATAGGCCCAGAGGGCGCGGAACTGCGCGGGATCACGCACGGAGCCGAACTCGGTGACGTTGAACGCGCCGTTCGGGTCCAACTCGACGCGCAGCATGTCAAAGATGCCCACGTGGCCCACCACGGCGCGGAAGAGGTCCGGCGCCTGGGTAAGCGCCGCGCCCATCAGCAGGCCGCCGTTCGATCCGCCCTCGATGGCGAGCTTTTCCGGCGAGGTGTAGCCCAGCTCGACGAGGCGCCGCGCGCAGGCCAGGAAGTCGTCGAACACGTTTTGCTTGGCCGTGAGCTGGCCGGCGCGGTGCCACGCGTCGCCGAACTCGGAGCCGCCACGCAGGTTGGCCGTGACGTGGACGCCGCCTTGCGCCAGCCAAAGCTCGCGGTGCAGCACGAAGGCCGGGCTTTGCGCGATGGCATAGCCGCCGTAGCCGGAAAGGATGAGCGGGTTGCGCCCGTCGAGCGCCAGTTTTTTCGGGCGCAGGATGGTCATGGGCACGCGGGTGCCATCCTTGGACACGGCCCATTCGCGCACCGCTTCGTAGGCGGCGAAGGAAACGAGCGTGGGCACCTTGAGAGGTGTCGGCTGGAGGCGACGCTCGTCCGGCTGCTCGGGATCATAGCGAATCCACGCGGAGGGAGTCGTCGGTGACACTTGCCGGAAAAGCACGGCGTCGGCCTCGCCGTCGATCGGAATGAGATCGGCAAGCGTGGCCACTTCCGGCGCGGGCACGGTCGCCAGCGGTGCGCCGGTGTAGGTGTCGAACACCCGCAGGCGCGTCGGCCCGCCCAGCATCTCGACGAGATAGAGCCGCGTGGCCGTCGCGGCGAAGTCCTCGATCACGCCCTCCGACTCCGGCCGCGCGATGGGAGCCCCGGCGAGCAAGGCACGCGGGTCCGCGGCGGCCCGCAGGGCATCGGGGTCGAGGCGGAGAATTCGGCCGCGCGGCGCGCCCTTCCGCGAAAGGAGGTAGAGCAGGCCATCGCGGCCCCACTGGACCTTGGCGATCCCATCGGCGAAGTCAGCCAGCTTCTTCCAGCCAGTTTCCGGCCCGCCGTCGCCGCCGAGGCGAATCCAGTGCGCCCACTCGCCGCCGTCGCCGTTGGCCACCGTGACCACGAACTTGGACCAATCCGGACTGGCCTCCACCACGGTCTCGGCGATGCGCGGGAAATCCTCGCCAAGGATGCGCCGGTCCTTCTCGGGCGGATCGCCCAGGCGGTGATACCAGACCTGCTGCCAAAATCGCTCTTCGTCCGTCGGTCGCTCTCCCGGCGCGGGATAGCGCGTGTAATAGACGCCATGGCCCCGCGCCTCCCACGCCGCGCTGCCGCCGCCGCTACGGAACTGAACGCGCTAGATCCGGTCGGGCAGGCGCTTGCCCGTAGCCGCCTCATAGAAGTGCAGCGCGCCCGCCTCGGAACCGTTTTCGGAAAGGCACACCGCCACGAGCTGGCCGTCGGGCGAGGGGGTAAACCAGTCGATCGCCGCGCGGCCGTCGGCGCGCAGCGTGGCCGGGTCGAGCACCACGCGCTCGCGGCGCGGGTCGAGCGAAGCCGGCAGCACGACGAGCAGCGACTGCGGGCGCGGCGGTTGGTTTTTGAGCGCGAAGACCATCCCCGGCCGCGGCACGAGCGCGCGCCAGCCGGACGCCGGCATCGAGAAGACTTGCCCCAGCCGCCGCGCCACCGCCGCGCGCGCGGGCCGTGCGTCGAGCCACGCGCGTGAGCGGGCATTCTGCTCGGACCCCCAGCGGCGCACGGCGGGGTCGGCCGCGTCCTCGAGCCAGCGATATTCCTCGGTCACCTTTTCGCCGTGGTATTCGGTCGTCGCCAGCCGCCGCTCCGCTGTGGCAACCGGTGCCTCCTGCGCCGGCGCGACCGCTGAAAATCCTCCGCCGCCGAGCGCGGCCAGCACCGGTAAAACCCAAGCTACCCGAACGGGTCGAGCGACGAAAAACGGGACGGGCGAGCCGTTCATGCGCCGAGCATCGCCCAACACCCGCCGCTCGCGCGCGAAAATCCGGTTTCCAGAAGGAAACGTTCATTCTGACGAATCGTCAAAAAATCCGTCAACCGCGTGGAACATTTGGCGAGACGCGATCCGAGGACAGTGGCATTTGATCGTTCCACGGCATTTGTCGCCCCGCGGAGGCGGCGGGTCCGGCGCGAAAAAAGTCTGGCGGGAGGCTCTTTCCAGAAGAAAATAAAGTGTTCCACGCCACCTTTTTGTTTTGACAGTGCTAGGGCCTCCCGCCTAGCCTCACGTCCATGGTTGCTTCTCTGCCGCACCTCTATTCCATCGGCGAGCTTTCCGACATGGTGAACCGGTGGTGCGACGAAAACCAAGTCGCCCCCGCTAACGGTCAGGCGGGTGAAAAAATCACCGAGCGCAACATCCGCTACTACCGCTCGCGCGGCTTGATCGATCCGCCCGGCTCGGATGAGTTGGGTCGCAAGCGCGGCTTTACCGAGCGTCATCTTCTGCAGCTCAAGGCCATTCGCCTGCTGCAGGCGCGCGGCCTGCCGCTCGACCAAATCCAGGCCAAGATCGAGGGGCGCTCGAGCGAGGATCTGCGCACGCTGGAGCGCATCGAGCTGCGCCTTTTGCGCGGCGTCGGCCCCGAGCACGGCGCAATGCCCACGGGCATTTCCCCGGCGGAAATCTTCGGCGCGGAGGGCGAGCGCTGGGGAGTCTCCTCGCTCACGCCGGAATTCTTGCTCGTCTCTCGCCGCGGCCGCACGCTTTCCAACGTGCAGCGCCGCATGATCGCCGCCGTGCTGAACGGCGCCTTCGAGGAGGCCGCCGCGATTAGCGGCGAAAACGGCGTGGGCAAGGCGAAGGAGTTGCAGCTGCCGTTCTGACCCGCGACGGAGCGCGGCAAGACGTTCCCAAAATTTCAGGCGGCGGAGGGGTGACCCTCCGCCGTTTTGTTTTTGTTCCCTTCCCGCTCCCTCCCCCCTTACCCTCCTTGTCATGAACGAACGCGGCTACCTGCGCTACATCATCCCCATCGGCCTCGCGATCCTCTTCGCCGCTTACCAGTGGCTCACCGCCGAGCGGTTCACCAATCCCGAGACCGGCAAGACCGTCCGCGTGGCGCTCAGCGAGAGCCAGGAGGACCAGCTCGGCCTCCAGGCTTACCGGCAAACGCTCGCCGAGGCCAGCCAGCAGGGCGCGGTGCTGCAGAGCGGCCCCGAATACGATCGCGTGCGCCGCGTGGCCGAGCGCCTCGTGCACGCCGTGGACGCGGAATTGGCCAAGGGCGGAGCCGCGACGGGCGGACGGCCGCGGAAGTTCAACTGGGCCGTGAGCGTCGTGAACTCCCGGCAAATCAACGCCTTCTGCCTGCCCGGCGGAAAGATCGTGGTTTATACCGGCCTGCTTCCCGTCGCCGACAACGACGCGCGCTTGGCCGCGGTAATGGGCCACGAGATCGCTCACGCCACTTTGCGCCACGGCTCGCAGCGCATGCTTCAGCAGAAGCTCTTCCAGACCGTGCAGACCGGCGCGGCTGTGTCGCTCTCCGGGCTCGACTACGACCAGCAGCGCATGATCATGGGTGCCCTGGGCGCGGGCGCGCAATACGGATACATCCTGCCCTTCTCGCGCGACAATGAGAACGAGGCCGACGGGCTCGGCCTGATGTATGCCGCGAAGGCCGGCTACGACCCGCGTGAGGCGGTGGAGTTGTGGAAGCGCATGGGCCAGGCCAGCGGCGGCAAGGGGCCGCCCGAGTTCGCGTCCACGCACCCCTCCGGCGACACGCGCATCCGCCGCCTCACCGAGGAGATGCCCAAGGCGCTGGCCGAATACGAAAAGTCGCCGATGAAGGGGCAGTGAGCTGGAGCATTGGTTGGCCGGCTCACGATTCCTTGGCCCAGGCTTCCAAGACTTCCCGGCCGCGGGTGAGGTCGTCCACCACGAGGATCAATTGGTGGTCGTGGTCGCTGCAGAGCACTTCGATGTTCACGCTGGCCTCTGCCATCCGGCGCGTGAGCAGGCCGAGTTGGCCTGGGATAGCCTGCTTCAAGCGTTGCGCGACCACCTCGCGCTCGGCCGTCACGCGGATACCCGCCGCCCGGAGCGCCGCGCGGGCGGCCGGGGCGTCTTTGAAAAGGAAGTGCGCGACGCCGCGCCCGCCCCCGCCCCATGCCCCGCCCCCTTCGACGCGAACGCCCGCCGGGCCGAGTGCCTCGCCCCTCGCGGCGAGGGCACCAGGTAGATTGTCCAATCCGATGGCGAAGTCGGTCAGCA
>CALMOL010000466.1 GCA_937871685.1 uncultured Verrucomicrobiota bacterium | reverse complement strand
GCCGTCGTTCCACTCGTGGTAGGTCTCGCGCCCCCGCGCGTCGTAGCCGCTGATGGTCTGGGTGGCGCCCTGGCGGTTGCGCCACGTCTTCATGGCGCCGTGCTCGTAGCCGGTGGCCTCGTAGGAGCCGTCCGGGAAGAGGATCGTGGTTGGCCGGCCCAGGGGATCGCAGCCCAGGTTGGTCACCTGCGCCTCGGTGCCCCCGCCATCGGTGGAGCGGTAGGTGACCACCTGGGAGCGCTTCCTCATCGGGCCCCACGGGTAGTAGGCGAAGCAGGTGGCCTGGTTGCGCTCGTCCCAGAAGGAGCCGGGCTGGCCCCACATGTCGTGGTCCTGCCAGCGCTGGGTGGCGCCGTCCGGGAAGGTGACCTGCCGCTTGTTGCCCACCGCGTCCAGGCTGGTCAGCGTGTTGCGGTTCATCGGCTCGAAGGTGGCGACCAGGCGGTTGCGCTCGTCGTAGCCGTAGCCGGTCCAGCGGCCCAGCGCGTCGCGGGTGGCGGCCTTGTTGCCCACCGCGTCGTAGGTGGCCTGCGTCTCGGCCCCGTCGGCTCCGTAATACCCGGTGCCCTGCGCGGGCTGCACCCAGCCGCTCTGCACGCGGATGACGCGCTGGTTGAGGTCGAAGTATTGCACCGTCATGCGCCGGTCGCCCGCGGCGTTGAAGACGGGCTCCAGCTGGATGCGCCACTGCCGGTCGGTGTGGGAGGTGGCGGCGAAGCCCTGCCACTGGTCGTTGAGCGTGTAGTAGCGGTCATAGATCCAGTCCCAGGTGCGCGAGGCGACCGTGGCGGTGCCGTTCCAGTTGGGCGCGTCGAGCTGCTCGCTCATCTGGACGCAGCGCCGATACTCGTCGTAGGCAAAGGTCTTCCAGTGGCCCAGCTCGTCGGTGATCGACGTGCAGTTGCCCTCGGCGTCGTAGCCGTAGGTCACGCTCGGGTCAGGCGAGCCGCCCGTCGCCGGGTAGTGGCACCGGGTGACCTGGTGGCGCCCGTTGTATTCCAGGCTCACAGAGTAGGGCTTGCCGCTGGCGCGCGCGCGGCCGTCCTGCACGGTGAGGACGCGGTCCAGGGCGTCGTAGGTGTATTCCAGGCGCGAGTCGTAGCCTTCCACGTCGTTCCACTTCCGCGCGAGCAGGCCCCGGGCATCGTAGTCCAGGTGCGTGTGCCAGCCCGAGGGCAGGCGGTGGAGGGTGACCTGGCCAAAGGCGTTGTAGCCAAAGCCCTCGGTGGAGCCGTCCTGGTGCTCGATGTTCCACACGCGGTTGAGCCCATCGCGCCGGTAGCGCGTCCAGTGGCCCAGCTCGTCGGTCTTGCGGTGCAGGAACACCTGGAAGACCGACCACACGGGGTCCGCCCCCGGCGCGTCCGGGTTGTCGTATTCCCACGTGCGGAACGTGGCGCGGTCCGCGTTGACCAGGCGCGTGACCTTGCCGGTGTGCTTGGTGTATTCGGCGTCCTCCCGGTGGTTGAGCGCGTCGTAAACGCGGCTGGGCGCCTGGAAACGCGCCGTCAGCACGCGCGTCTGGCGCGCGGTGTCGCCCTCGTTCTGGGACCAGTCGGTCACGCGGTAGTGGACGGCCTGCCCGGTGGGGATCGGCTCGGGCGTCTCGTCTTGCCAGTGGCCCCACCACCATTGCCGCACCGGGCCATCGCCGCGCGTCTCCAGGGTGCGCGAGTGCCGGAGATATTCCAGCTCGGTCGGCGCGGTGTCGCGGCACTTCCAGTCCCAGCGTGCCACCCGGTAGCCGGTGGTGCCCGAGCGCTCCTCGTAGGTCCACTGCGCGGGCCGATAGACCGGGAGCGGCCCCTGCTGGCTATACCACTCCGGGCACGGCTCAACGTCAGTGACGACCCAGCGACAAGGCTGCAAGCCGTAGCGATTCAGGTTGACCTGGTAGAGGCGGGTCATCGCCCCCTCGAAGTGGGGCTCGTAGGTGCTCAGGCCAGTGAGCGAAGCCGCGCTGGGCGTGTGATTGCCAAAGTCGTCCACGCAGGTTGCGCTCGTGTTCGGCGCGTCCCAAACGTAGGTGCCGACCAGCGGGTTCTGCGGCGACTGGCCCTCGGCGTAGTAGTAAACGCCCAGGCCGCCGTTTTGCGTGGGAGCGTAGCCGACGCTCTGCCAGGGCGTGTCGGTGCCGCCGTCGCGCCGGCCGGACTCCACCTGCGTGCCGAACCAATCCTCGTTCACGTTGGACCAGGTGACCTTCAGATAGCGCCCGACCATGTCGGAAACGCGCAGCAAGCGGTTGGAACTGCCGTAGTCCAGCGTGAGGTGGCGGCCGCGCGGATCGATGATGCGCGTGGGCACCAAGGTTGCGCTCCCAAGGTTCAAAGCGCGCAGCTCCACCTGGGTGCCGTCGGCTTCGTGGAAGGTGTAGGCGGTTTGGTTGTTGAAGGTGCCCGTGCAGCGCAACTTTTCGGCGATGGAGGTCGGGGGGCCGTTGGGATCGAAGCTTATCCAACCGACGGGCACGTCCAGCGACCCGTAGCTGCTGCAGCGGTAGGTGAAGGTGTATCTTCGGCTGTCGGGCGTCTTCAGGTGGATGCGATAGACCCAGGTGTTGGTGTCGTTTGGGTCGTAGTCCGCATCTTCTTGGGCCTCGTATTGGAAGCTGTGCCGCCCGAAGCCGATGGGCGGGGTGGGCGCCGGCTCAATCTGCGCCGAGATGCCGCCCCCGGAGGTCGCCGTGTGGCGGGTGAACCGGAGCCCGCCGTCAAAGAGCGCGCCCGGCGCCACCAGGTCCGTCACCGCGCGCCGGCCGATGCCCGTGTAGGTGTCGAAGCCGCTGCCCACGGACGACCAGGCCTTCACCGCGAACTCGCCGCCCGGGCCTAGCTCGGGGAGGTCGCCCTGCGCATCGAGCGCGGGACAAGCCAGCAGCGCGAGGAAGAGGGCGCCGCCGAGGGCGGCGCCGCTTCTTGGGGAGGGGGCGAACATGGGGGAAAAGAAGCGGGGGCCTCCGGGAACTCTCTCAGCGCGGCGTGGGAGTGGCCGCCGCGGGGACGGCGCGGCGCCAGAGCAGCACGCGCGTCGGCTTGTTCTGGCAGGTCACGGTGATCACCGCGTCGCTCACCCCGGCGTCCAGCGAGACCGCAAAGCGCATGCTGCCGTCGGCCTCGATGACGCCGGTCAGATAGGTGATGGGCGCCGCCTGGGTGAGAAAAGCCCCGCCCGCCGTCTGCCATTGGGCCAGCACCGTTTGGCCGGCCTTGGAAGGATGAAAGCTCAGCCCCAGCCAAAAGCTGCTCCAGGCCGTCGCCTGCGCCCCGCCGGCCGCGCCGGGCAGGATGACGACCGTCTGGGGCTGGTTGGCCCAGCGTGGGCGGGAAACTCGCGCCCCCTCCGGCTGGCCTTCCAGCCAGGCCGAGGCGGCGCTCGGGTGACGACGGCTCAGCTCGAGCTCGTCGGGTGGGCTGGCCAAGA
>CALMOL010000465.1 GCA_937871685.1 uncultured Verrucomicrobiota bacterium | reverse complement strand
GCTGGAGCGCCCCGGCGACGTGCTGATCCTCGGCGCGGGCCTCACCGCGCTCGACCTCATCGTGTCCCTGCGCGAGCGCAAGCGCCTGGGCGTCATTCACGTCCTCTCGCGGCGCGGCCTCTTCCCGCTGGCGCACCGTGCCGTGAAGGCCCGCGCGCCCTTCCTCGCCGCCGGCACGCTGCCGCCCACGGTGCGCGGCGTCGTGCGCCGGCTGCGCGCGGAGGTGGACCGCGCCGCCGAGGAGGGCGCCGACTGGCGCGCCGTGGTGGACTCGCTGCGCGGCCTCACGCCCGCGATCTGGCGCGGCTGGCCGCACGCCGAGCGGCGGCGCTTCCTGCGGCACGCCCGGCCGTATTGGGAGGCGCACCGTCACCGCGCGCCGGCCGCCACCCTGGCCGAGTGCGACGCCCTCAAGATCGAGGGCCGGCTCTGCGCGCACCGCGGCCGCCTGCAAAGCGTCACGCGCCGCGGCGAGCTGCTGGAAACGACCTACCACTCCGCCCTGACCGGCGAGACGACCACGGTGCCCGCGACCTACGTGGCGAATTGCACCGGCCCGGAATCCTCCTACGCGCAACTGCGCGACCGCCTCGTGCTGGCGCTTTTCGACCGCGGGCTGGCGCGGCCGGACCCCCTCTTCCTCGGCCTGGACGCCGACGACGACGGCGCGTTGCGCGACGTGGAGGGCGCGCCCGCCCGCGGCCTTTGGACGCTCGGCAGCCTGCGCAAGGGCGCCCTCTTCGAGACCACCGCCGTGCCCGAGCTGCGCGCGCAGGCCGCCGCGCTGGCCCAGCGCCTTCTCCTGCCCAATTGAAGCGCCGCAGAGGCGCCGAGAACGCAGAGGCAAGGGGAAGCAGGGCAGGCGCGGAAGCCGCCCCCCTTCCGGAGCGGCACGCGACGGGCGTCATTTTCCCGAGGCATCTTCCCGCACCCGTCTGGAGGAATGGTTTCCGCTCAACCAAACCCTCCGCGTTCCCGGCGCCTCTGCGGCAAGCTATTTCGAGAGTGCTCCGACGTTCGCCGCGGCCAAGCCCGCGCGCCATTTCTCCGGCACGCCATTGGCCGCGCCGAGCAGCGCGCCGACGACCGCGCCGCGGTGGCACGAGTCGCCGCCCACCTGGGCGTTCGCGCAGATGCCCGCGCCGAAGTTGTCGGCGTGCCGCCACGCGAGCCACAGCGCCGCCGGGAAGGCGTCCGGGATGTAGCAGGCCGGCGAAAGCCGACGGCCGATCACCACGTCGTCCGGCTCGCGTTCCCACGCGGCCACCTTGGCGCGCGAAATCCAGTCCGGCGCGTGCGCCAGGATCGCCTCGCGCAACGGCGCACCCCCGCGCACGGCGAGGAGGATTTCCACGAGGGACGCCGCGGCGCGCAGCACGCCCGGGTCGCGGTGCGTGAGCGCCACGTGCTCCTGCACCGTCGCCGCCACGTCGGCGCCCGTCCCAGCCAGCGCCGCGAAGAGCGCCGGCACCGGCGCGAGCCCGCCGATGTGCACGTCGGCTACGGCGCAGGCGCGCGGTTTCTTCCCGCGCGCGTAGTTCGTGAAAAACCCGCGGTGGCATTCCTCCACGTAGGTGTCGCGGTGCATTCCCGGCGTGAGCATGAAGGCGAGGTATTCCTCCAGCCACGCGTCCGCGTCGTAGCGGCCCGCTGGCGTGACCTGCTCATGGAGCCGTCGGGCGAGGAGGAAGTTCAGCGTGTTCTCCCCCGCCGCGAGGAACTGGTGGTAATGCACGCCGCGCCGCCCCCAGTATTGCGCCTGCTCGTGGAGGATTTCGCCGCGCTCGTTGAGCGGCTCGTAGCGCGAGCGCCACAGGATGCTGTCGGCATGCGGGTTCCGCGGCGCGAGGTAGCCGGTGATCTGCCCGTAGTCCCGCGCCAGCGCCGCGCGGTCGTAATACCAATGCACCGGCATCGCCACTGCGTCGGCCGCCAACGCACCCAGCAAGGAATCAGGCAAATCGCTCATGGCCCAAGGATACACGCGACGCGCGGGTCTCCTCGTCCGCGGTGTGGCTTCGCGACTGGCATCACGAAATTAGACCTTCGTTGAAAGTCATTTTGCCAGCGCCAATAACGCGCTGACATACCAGCCTGTGGTGGCGCCCCACTGCCATTTGAGGGTGAGGAAAAGAGTCTCGGTGCGCCGCGGAGCGACGCTTGCCGGTAGCCGGGGGATTTATCCCCCGGACGTCCATCACCCCTGAGTTTGCGTCGCGGAGCGACGCCTGCGGCACGCCGGCCTCGTCCTCGCGCCAACGCCTTCCGGCAAGCGTCGCTCCGCGGCGCGGCTCGCGTGGGGCGGGGTCCGGGGGTTGGAAACCCCCGGCTACCGGCAAGTATCGCTCCGCGACACGGGTTAAATGAAGCCGGACCTCCCGGCCGCGGCGATTTCGACGTGAGCAAGCCCTTGGCGAAAGACGAGGTGACGGTCCGGGCGAAGGCGCGGCTCTTTCGCATCCGAGAGGCTCTTTCCGCCAGCCTCAAGATGACCTACTGGACGTTTCACCTGGCTTTCATCCTGCCGATGATCGGCGCGCTGCTCTTGCTGAATCGCCGGGCCAGCGGCGCCGGCCTGCCCCGGCTGCGCCTGGCTTTTGCGCTCGTCGCGGCGGCGGCCTTCGTTTACACCACGCCCTGGGACAACTACCTCGTCTATCGGGGGATTTGGTCCTATCCCCCCGACCGAATCTCGCCGGCGCTGGTCCTCGGCTACGTCCCGCTCGAGGAATACTGCTTCTTCCTGCTCCAGCCCGTGCTGACCGGGCTTTGCCTGGTGTATTTCTCCCGCCATTTTCGGCTTCCCCCCAGGTCGGCCGCAGAGGCACCCCGCTCCTGGCGGCCTCGGCTCGTCGGTGGGCTGCTGGCCCTGCTGGCTGGCGGCTTGGGCGGGCTGGCGCTGCACGCCGCCGGCCGCTGGACCTACTTCGGCCTGATCCTCGCCTGGGCCAGCCCGGTGCTGGCCTTGCACTGGCTTTACGGGGGCGACCACCTGTGGCGCGCGCGCCGTCTCTTCGGCGCGAGTCTGGCCGCCGCCACGGCCTATCTTTGGATCGTGGACCGCATCGCCCTGGAATCGAAGATCTGGAGCATCTCGCCCGATTCCACCACCGGGTGGAACCTCCTCGGGCTGCCCGCGGAGGAGGCGACGTTCTTCGTGGTGACGAACCTTCTCGTGATCCAAGGCTTCCTGCTCTTCTTCGAATTCGTGGGCTCGCGGCCCACCCGCCCCGCATGAGACGAGAAGCGGCCTGGCCCCTGGCGACGCTGCTGTTGGTTGGGGTCGCGCTGGCCGGGCAGCGCAGCGGGCTCCTCGGCGCGAGCTGGTGGCTCCTGCCCTGGACGGCCAGCCTGGTGCTCTTCGGGCTGCCGCATGGCGCGCTCGATCACGCCGTGCTGCGGCGGCTTTGGCGGCCGGCGCCTCCGCCCCGCTGGGCGCTGGGGGCGATCCTGGCGGGCTACATCGCCGCGAGCCTGCTCGTGATCCTCGGCTGGTTCGTGGCGCCGGCCGGGGTGTTCGCGGGATTCATCCTGCTGACGTGGGCGCACTGGGGATTGGCCGACCTGTGGTGGTCGTGGCGGCGCGACCGCGCGTATTTCTCCTCGCGCGGGCATCGCGCCGTCTTTGCGGCGTGGCGGGGCGCGCTGCCCATGCTGGTCCCGCTGGCGTCCGATCCCGCCCTGTATCGCCAGACCGCCGAGGCGGTCTGCAACCTCTTCCTGCGCCAGCCCGCGGACTACTCCTGGCTGGAGTCGAACGCCGCGCGGCTCGCGGCGCTCGGGATCGCGCTCGTCCTGGGCGCGGCCGAGTTCCTCCTCGCCGCGCGCGCATCCCCGAGCCGCGGGCTCAACCTGGCCGAGGGCGCGGCCTTGCTGGCGTTCTTCGGCGCGCTCCCGGCGCTGGTCGCGGTGGGCTTTTACTTCGCTTTCTGGCACGGCCTGCGCCACGTCCGCCGGCTGATGGGCGCGGAAAGCCTGGGCTGGGGCGGGTTTGCGCGGCAAGCCGCGCCGGCCACGGTGGGCGCGCTGGCCATGCTCGGCGCGCTCGCGCTGGCGCTGCGCCACCGCTTGGACAGCGCCGGAATGCTGGGCGTGTATCTCGCCCTGATCGCGGCCCTCACCGTTCCACACGCGGCGGTCGTCACGCTCCTGGACCTGCGCGAAGGACTTTGGCGGGAGAACTGATGCGGGTCTCGAAGACCTCGTGTGATTCCGGCATCCGTGGCGGCTCGGCCACTGGGAGCGCCGGCATCCTGCCGGCTTCGAGGAAACAAGCGAGCCGGGACGCGCGCCGCGAACCAAAGCCGGCAGGATGCCGGCGCTCCCAGTGGCCGAGCCAAGAATGGGTTCGAGCCTCGATCGTCTCATGGAAAACGCTGCCAGGGAGACGCTCAGGGCGTTCCCCTACGGCGCGCTTGCACATGGCCGTCGTATTCGCTGGGACGCGGACCTCGTTGCCGCGTTCGGCCGCCCCCACCGCGTCCATCCATCTCGGTTTCAGGGAATCCTATGCCCGAACTCACGTCCGCCCAATACTCCACCGTCTATAACCTGCTCTCGCTGGCCATCGCCAGCATGATGGCAACCTTTGCCTTCTTCGCGCTGGTGCGCACCGAGGTCAGCCTGAAATACCGCGGCGCCGTCACCGCCGGGGCGATGGTGGTCTTCATCGCCGCCTACCACTACTTTCGCATCTTCAACAACTGGGAGGCGGCCTACCAGATCAACGCGGGCGGCGGCTACTCGCCCACGGGCGTCCCCTTCAACCACGCCTACCGGTATGTCGATTGGATGCTCACCGTGCCGCTGCTGGTGGTCGAGCTGATCCTGGTGCTGGACCTGTCCCGCAAGGAAACGACCCGGTTAATCACCAAGCTGGGGACCGCCGCCTTCCTGATGATCATCCTCGGCTACTTCGGCGAGGTGGACCGGACGAGCACGTCCGTCTTCTCCCCGCGCGGCCTGTGGGGCACCCTGAGCACGATTCCCTTCGTCTACATCCTCTTCGTGCTGCTGGGCGAGATCCGGGCCTCCATGAGCCGCTCCAGCCCGCAGGTTTCCACCCTCCTGCGCAACACGGCGCTGCTGACCGTCTTCGCGTGGGGCTTCTATCCCATCGCCTACATGGCCCCGTTCTTCGGGCTGACCGGCGCGGGCGCCGAGATGGGCCTGCAAGTGGGCTACAGCGTGGCCGACATCATCGCCAAGTGCGTCTATGGCCTGCTCATCCACGCCATCGCGGTGCATCGCACCGAGGAAGAAGCCGCGCGGCGGGTGTGAGGCTGTGTGCCGCCCCTCCGGCAGGGCAGCCAGCGATGACCCTCAGATCGCTTCATCCCGATACGCGATCCGAGCGACAAGACCGGCTGCCCCCCGGTTGTAGCGGCGGCTTTGTCCGCGAATGCGGACGTGCCGCCTCTACAACCGTCGGAACGCGCCATCTTGCATGCCCGCGGAGACCCGCTTCCTCCCTGCCC
>CALMOL010000464.1 GCA_937871685.1 uncultured Verrucomicrobiota bacterium | reverse complement strand
GGGCCGGCACGTTAGGAACGGCGGCCCGGGGTGCAATCCGGGCGTGTGTCCGGGGAGATTTGGCGTCGCTTTTCCGGCCTCGGTCTCAGCTCAAGCGGCTCCGCTGGCGGCCCGCTCCCCGCCGGAGCGGACGTGGCCAAAGGCCGGCCATTCCTCGGTGGCAACAGGTCCTTTTCATGACCCAAGGGATCCTTCGCTTGACCTCGGTGGGTCATGCGCAAGGCAGGGAGCGATCATGCGCCTGGCTCCCGAGGTCATGCGAATGATCTCCCAGGGCATGCGCCTGCTCCGTTGAGCCATTCGCATGGGGCACTTGGGTCATGCGCAAGACCTTGGACGCCATGCGCATGACCGGATGGGCCATGCGGATGCCTCGTTGAGCCTTGCGCATGGCTTGGGAAGGCATGCAAATGACCTTGAGAGGTCATGCGCATGCCAGTCCAGGTCCTTCGCAAGACCCCTGGTGGTCATGCGCATGGGTCTTTTGATCAGGCGCATGACCGGGGCGGGTCAGACGCAGGGCAGGGAGCGATCATGCGCATGACCCCACCGGGTCAGGCGCAGGGGTGGGGCGGTCCACCAATTTTGTCCTTCCAGGAGCATCAGGCTCCTTCCCCGCTCTCCCTATTCCAGCCCTCGCGCCGCCACCTCGTCCTCGTCCCAGCCGAGGAAATGGCCGATCTCGTGGAGGTAGGTCACGCGCACTTCCTCCTGGAAATATTCCTCGTCGCCACCGGTCATCTCGCGCAGGCGATCCACGAAGAGCGTGATGCGCGGCAGGCTGGCGGCGTCGAAGGCCTCGCCGTCCCGCAGGGAGACACCCTCGGCGAGGCCGAGCAGGTCACCCTCGCGCGGGTCATCCGTGGCGGGGTCGTCGCGCAGGAACACCGGCACCCGGACGGCCGCGGCGCGCACGTCGGGCGGCAGGTCGGCCTGGATGCGCTCCACCTCGGCGAGCGCGAGGGCGTTCCAGTCGGTCATGTCCCACGATGCACGGGAAGCGGCCCCGCGCATTTGGAGGGCGCGGCGCGATTCACCCAAAGCCAGCCCCCTTCCGTCATGACTTCTCTCATCGCCCTCGCCCCCGAGCACGCCCAAGCCGAACTGATCCTCAAGCGCCTGCGCGAGGAGGCGAGCCTCGGGGAAAAGGAGGTTTCCGTGCTCCTGCCAGGCACCACGGAGGACCAGGACTACGGACAGGTCGAGGAATTGAAGACTGACGCCGCGGCCGCGCCCTCCGCGAAGACCCACGCCATCAAAAGCGGCATGATCGGCGCGCTCATTGGCCTGGGCGCGGTGGTGATCCCCGGCCTTCAGCCGCTCCTGCTGGCCGGGCCGGCGGTGGCGCTCTTTGGGGCGCTGGTGGGCACCGTGGCCGGCGGGGCCGTCGGGGCCTTCGTCGGCCTAGGCATCCCCGATGCCGAGATCGAGAAATACCGCGAGCGGATCAAGAACGGCGCCTTCCTCGTCGCCGTGCATTCCGAGGACCCGGACAAGATTCGCCACGCCCGCGAGATCTTCGAGGCGGAGAAGGCGGAGGAGATTTCCGAGACGAGCGACGTGAAGAAGAAGCAGTAGGCCAGAGGATCGCCTCCAGCGTGGTGGCGGGCGCGGCTCGCTTTTCTTTGGCTGGTTCGGTGCTTCCCTGTCGGCCCCATGCCATTTCCGAACCTCGACGCCGTCGCGGCGCAGTTTGACGAAAACTTCGCTTCCCGTGGCGAGGCCGGCGCGGCCGTCTCCGTGTGGCGCGAGGGGCGCGAGATCTTCTCGCTGGCGCGCGGCCGGGCGGATCGCGAGGGCGCGCGCGAGTGGACGGCCGGCACGCCCGCGCTCATCTGGTCGGCGGGCAAGGCGGCGGCCGCGATGTGCGTGCTCCAGGCGCTCGGCCGCGTCGGCATCGAGCTCGACGCGCCGGTCGCGTCGCTGTGGCCGGAATTCGCGCAGGCGGGGAAGGAGCGGATAACCTTTGCGCAGGTGCTTTCGCACCAGGCCGGCCTCGCGGCGCTTGATGACCGCACCGCCACGGTGCTCGACCACGCCGCCGTGGCCCGCGCGCTCGCCGCGCAGGCGCCCAACTGGCCGCCGGGCGAGGGCCACGGCTATCACCCGCGCACCTTCGGCTTCCTGCTCGACGAGATCCTGCGGCGCGCGCAGCCCGGCTGGACGCTGGGGCAATGGTGGCGCTCGCACTGGGCCGGTTTGCTCGGCCTGGACCTGTGGATTGGAATGCCGGATGCGCTCCATGGCCGCGTGGCGACGACCTTTCCCGCCAAGCAGCCCGCCTCGGCACAGGCCCAGCCGGACCCTCTCTACCGCGCGCTGGCCGAGGAGGATTCGCTCACGCGGCGCGCGTTCGCCTCGCCGTCGGGGCTGCATTCCGTTTCGCAGATGATGACGGCGGAAGCCCGGCGCGCGGAGTTGGCGGCCTTCGGCGCCATCGGCACGGCGCGGGCGCTGGCGGGTTTCTACGATGCGCTGCTCACCGGCCGCGCGCCGCTGCCGGCCGAGACGGTGGCCCGGCTATCCGAGCCGCAATCCTCCGGCCTGGACCGCGTGCTCCGGGTGCCCACGGCGTTCTCGCTCGGCGTGATGCTCGATCCGGTGGAGCCGGCCGAGGTCGGCGCGACGGCCGGGCGGCGCAAGCTCCGCGCGATCTTCGGGCCGTCGCCGCGCGCCTTCGGCCAGCCGGGCGCGGGCGGCGTCCACGCCTTCGCCGACCCCGAGAATGGCATGAGCTTCGGTTACGTGATGAATCAGATGGAGCTCGGCGTCTTCCCCAACCACCGCGCGCTCTCGCTGGTGGAGGCGCTCTACAGCTGATCGCCTCGGCGGCGGCGCAGCAGGGCTGCTCCGATCACGAACAGCGGCAGGAACAGCAGCGTCCACGAAAGCACGTCCCAGAACCCGTCCGCCACCAGCGCGGTGATCAGGGCGAAGAGCACGCCGAGGCCGAGCAGACCCGGCGCGAGCCAAGGGGAGCGGGCGTTCATCGCATCCCCTCCCGCGCGACAAGGGCTGGCTCCGGCGCGGGAACGGCGGCCGGCACGGGCGCCTCGACACGGCGCGAGCGAATTCGGGCCACGGTCAGGTAGATGCCGCTCGTGCACAGCACGATGGTGAACACGGTGAACAAGGCCCAGATGATCTTCAACGGCATGCCCGCGTAGTCGCCGAAATGGAGCGGGCCGGAAATCAGGATGGCCTTGAGGTAGAGGGGCAGCTCGCTCGTGAGGGTCAGCTCGCCGGTGGCGGCGTCCACCATCGTGAGCTTATAAACACGCTTGGCCGGGCCGCTCTCGGTGGCCATGAAGAACGCGTAGTGGTGGTCGCCCGAAAGCTGCGTGCCGGGGAAGACCGCGAACGCGATCTTGTGGCCCGGCCACGTCTTGTCCGCCACCGCCTTCGCCTGCTCCAGCGGGACGATCTGCGTCGGGGCCGGCTTGCCGCGGTAGGGCGCGGTCAGCTTTATGAGGTCGGTCATCTGGTAGAGCGCCAGCGCGGGCCGGGAGAGCTCAAGCACAATGCCGGTGATCGCCACCACGGAGCACCAGGCGAGGGTGAGCACGCCGACGAGGTTGTGCAGGTCGAGCTGGAAGATGCGCCGGCCACGGTCGCGCCGCAGCTCGGAGAACTTCAGCCCGCGCACGAAGGGCGCATACACCACCGCGCCGGAGACCAGCGAAACGAAGAAGGTCACGCCCACCAGCGCCACGTAGAGCGACCCGCCCAGGCCCATGAACAAGTCCACGTGCAGGTGCAGGACGAACGCCGTGAGCGTTTTTTCCGGGTCGAAGTTGATCAGCACCTTCCCCGCGTAGCCATCCACGAAGACGGGCTTGGCCTTGTCGAAACCCGTCTCGCCCGGCGGCAGCATCTGGACGATGAAGAGGCCGAGATGCTCCTTGTCCTCGACGAAGAGCGCCGGCCGCAGGCTGGGCTGGACGCCGCGCGCCAGATCCACCGCCCGGTCCATCGTGATGGCCGGGGCGCCGTTGGCCTGCGGGTGCGGGTAGGTGCCGAGCGCGTCCTCGATCTCGTCGTGGAAGATGAGGAAGAGGCCCGTGATTGCGAGGAGCAGCAGGTTGACGGTGACAAAAAGGCTGGTCCAACGGTGCAGCGCTGTCCAGCGCTGGAGGTTTCGGGCGGTCATGGCGAGGCGAGAAGGGGTTTCAATAGCGCGAGGGCGGGAGGGTTTTCCAGCCTGGAAACGTCAGGACGCGGCGGCGGGCAGGCGGACGGAGAACTCGGTGCCGCCCTTGAGCGGCAGGGTGGCGGAAAGGAAGCCGCCCGCGCCGCCTTGCATGTGCGCCACATACGGCGCGAGGATCCGGCGGAAAGTGCGCACGTTGTCCGCCACGAGCACGCCGCCGGGACGGAGCTGCGGGCCGATGAGCCGCCCCATCTCCAGCGCCAGCTCGGGCCATCCATCGATTAGGCCCAGGTCCACGGGGCCGCCGAGATCGCGCAGGGTTTCGCGGGCGTCGCCCTCGCGCACCTCGACCCATTCCGCCAGGCCGGCCTCGGCGAGGTGGGCGCGGGCGGCGGCGACCTTTGCCGGCGCCAGCTCGGAGCCGATGACGAGGCCGCCGCCGTTGTCGCGCACGGCGGCGGCGAGGTAGATCGTCGAGATGCCGACGGAGGTGCCGTATTCGACGATCCGCCGCGCGCTCATCGAACGGGCCAGCAGGTAGAGGAACGCGCCCTGGGCGCGGTCGAGCGGGACGTGGAAGCGCTCCATGCCCGCCCAGCGCGCGAGCGGCTCGGCGGAAGCGCGGCCGAAAAACGAGGAGAGTTTCCGCCGGAGATACCAGCCGATGAGGGCCGGAATCTGCCGGGTCGCCTCGGCATGGAGCCGCTCAAGGACGGCAGCCACGCGGGCGTCGTGGAAAGGAAGCGCGCTCATCGCGGGCGAGGTCAGAACTTCACGCTCAGCGAGCCGATGATCGTGCGGGCCGGCGCGATCTGGACCGTGGTGTCCTGGTTTTGCGCGTAGTAGAACTCGTTGTCGAAGAGGTTCTTCGCGTTGACTTGCGCCTTCCAGCGGCCACGGCGGTAGTAGATGACCGCGTCGGTCTGGGCCCAGCCGGAGAGGCGGCCGGAGTTGGTATTGTCCACCTGGGTGCGGTCGGCGAAGAACATGCCGCCGCCGAGGCCCAGGCCCTTGAGGGCGCCAGACTGGAACTCGTAGGTGGTGAAGAAGCCGCCGGAATTCTCCGGCACCCCATAGCGGCGGTTGCCGACATTCAAGCCGAGCGGGGCGCTGACGATGCGCGCGTCGATGTAGGCGTAGTTGAGGTTCACGCGCCAGCCGGGGATGGGCTCGCCGGAAAGGTCGAACTCGAAGCCGCGCGAGCGTTCTTCGCCCGCGTTGACCGAGAAGAGCGGGTTGTTCGGGTCGGCGCCGGCCACGTCGGTCTTGGTGATCTGGAAGAAGGACGCGGTGGCCAGGAGGCGGCGGTTGAACAGCTCGGCCTTCACGCCGGCCTCGAACTGGCGCGAGCGCTCGGGGTCGATGGCCTTGCCGTCCGCAGTGCGGAGGCCGAAGTTTTGGAACGTGTTCGTGGACTCGGCGTAGGAGCCGTAGAGGGAAAGGTTGCGCGTGGGCTTCACAACGAGGCCCGCGGACGGGTTGAAGGTGAAGCGGTGCACCTCGTTGGCCGAGGAGGGGAACACGCTGCCGGCCGGATAGCTCGTGGCGCTGGCCGCGTCGAACCACTCGGCGCGCCCGCCGAAGGAGAGATACACCGTTTCGCCAAAGGAGAGGCGGTCCTGCACGAGCAGCGAGTAGCTCTTGGCCGTGGCGGCGGAATTTTCCCGCAGCAGGGTCGGGAACCCGGGGAACGGCAGCAGGGGCTGCGGCGCGTAGCCGGTGTAGATCGGGTTGAAGGGATTGAGCGGCGTGTGGCCGGAAAGCTGGCGCAGGGTGTCGTTGCTCTGGCGCTCGAACTCGGCGGAGAAGAGCAGCTGGTTGGTCACCGTCGGAAAGCCGCCGCGGCCGAGGGATTTGCCGTCCTTGCCGGAAGTGGTCGAGCCACCGTCGTAGACCGTCCAGGTGAAAACGTGGTCGAGGCGCACCGCCTGGTTTTGCTCCGCGGTGTCTTGCTGGGCGGCGGAGCGGCCCACGTCGCCGGTGACGGGATCGATGAAGGGGCCCGCGAAGTTGAAGAGGATGAAGTAGCCGCCGTCGATGTCGCCGCGCCGGGCATGGAGCGAGAGCGTGGTCACGTTGTGCTCGTTCCAGCGGTGCTCGAGGGTGAGCAGGCCGCGGAGCTGGCGCGTGCGGAAGTTGGTGAAGTCCGGCTCGCCGAAGTAGCGGTTCGAGGGCACGCCGGGCAGCACGCGGCGGGCATCGGCGTCGTAGGGCACGCCAGGATTGGTGGACCGATCGTCGTTGGAATACTCGCCGCGGAAGGTCAGCGTGGTGGCTGATCCGATCCGCCACAGGAACGATGGCGCGATGAAGAAGCGCTCGCCGCGGACGAGATCGACCGCCGACTCGTTGCGGTCGTAAGCGGCGTCCAGGCGCAGGGCCACGGGATCGAAGGGTTGCCAGTTGGCGTCGAGGGTGGTGCGGTAGAACCCGTAGGAGCCGATCTGCTGCTCCAACGTGAAGCCGTTGCCGAGATACGGCGTGCGGGTGACGTAGTTGACCACGCCGCCCGGCTCGCCTCGGCCGTAGAGAATCGCGGCCGGGCCCTTGAGCACCTCGATGCGCTCAAGGTTCGAGACATCCGTGGCCCCCGTGGCCCCAAAGACCGGGGAGCCGCTGCCGACCAAGGCCCCGGCCCGGAACCCGTCTTTGATCAGGTCCTGCTGGAGAAACCCGCGGAGGACGAACGACTCGCCGACGCCGTTGAAGTTTCCGCCTCGCGCCACGCCGCTCACATTCTGGACGGCCTCCTGCGGATCGTTGATGATGCGGTCCTCGAAGGTGCGCCGGGTGATGACCTGCACGCTGCGAGGCGCGTCCAAGATGCGCTCGGGCAAGCGCGTGGCGGTGGTCGATTCCAGCGCGGGCAACTCGGCCTCCACCGAGCGATCCTCCACGATCACGCGGCGCGGCGTCGGTCCGGCGTCGGCGGCAGTTTGCGCCGGGGCGGGATGGTTGAAGGCGAGCACGGCCAACGTCGCCGGGAAGAGAGATCGGATGCCGGTCAGGTTCATCGGGCTGCTGATTTTGCGACGCATTCTCACCACGGCAAGATGAATTTGCCGACAGCTTGGCTTCGGCGGCTTTCGTCCTGCCCCAAGTCGGCAAAACGAGGATAGAGAAGGCCGTGGTCGGCCTTGTCGCCCCGCTTTCCTGCTTCGAGGTTGGCTGCTTTCTGCCGATGATTGCTTGAGTGGTCGTCTCGCTTCGCTCGGTTGAGCTTCCTATTCCCCCTTGGTCCAAGCGATTCTTTCTCCTTCATGGATTGGTTCTACGCCGAAAACAATCAGCAGGCCGGCCCTGTGTCCGACGAGCAACTCCGCAGCTTGGTCCAGGTCGGGCGCGCCGGCCCCGCCACGCTCGTGTGGCGCGCGGGGCAGGACGGCTGGAAGCCCCTGGGCGAAGCCGCGCCCTCGCTGCTGGCTGCGGGCGAGCCCTCGGGCTTGGCGATGGCTCCGGCGCCCGCGGCTGCGCCATCGCCCGAGGAAGCAGCGGCGGCCAATCCCTTCGGCGAGCTGCTGCCGCCCACCGCGCTGTGCGACGTGTGCAACCGCTTCAAACCGGTGGACGAGCAGATCACGCTCGACGGCCGCCGCGTGTGCGCCGAATGCAAGCCGCTCTACCTCCAGCGCCTGCGCCAGGGCCAGGAGATGCCGGGCGAGCAGCGCTTCGCCGGCTTCTGGGTGCGCGTCGCCGCGACCCTGCTGGACCAAGTGGCCCTCTACATCATCTCGACGGTCATCAGCCTGGTGGTCATGCTGTTCTTCGGCCGGAGCACGTCCTACATCGGGATCATCCTCTCGGCGCTGTTGGGGATGGCGGCCAGTCTGGCCTACACGACCCTTTTCCTCGGATGGCGCGGCCAAACGCCGGGCAAGATGGCGCTGGGCATTCGGGTTGTGAACGCCGACGGCACATCGCTCACCTACGGTCGCGCCCTGCTGCGCTCGCTCGCCACGATCGTGAGCGGCCTGACCCTCGGCATCGGCTACATCCTGGCCGGCACGGACACCGAGAAGCGCGCCCTGCACGACATGATGGTAAACACGCGCGTGGTCTTCGTCCGGTGAGGTTGAGGGTTGAGAGAAGCGGGCGCGGGAGGAATCTCGCGCTCGCCGCCTCGCCCGCATTCCGTGAAAAGCTTCCGACTGGAATCCAGCTCCCTTCTCTCAACCTTCAACCCTCAACTTTCCTTCCCCCGCCATTCCCTTCCTTCCTCCCGATCTTCGGCAGTGCCCGAGCTGCGGGTTCCCGCTGACGACGGAACTGCTGCAGCGCGATGAACCGGCGCCCTGCCCGCGCTGTGGCACGTTGGTCCTGGTGCGCGCCTTTCCCGCGCTCATCCACGGGCCGCGGGCCGGCGCGGCCGGGGAAATTCTCGCGGACCCGACTCTGGCAGCCTGCTTCTTCCATCCTACGCGCAAAGCCGCCGTGCCCTGCGACGCGTGCGGGCGCTTTCTCTGCGCCCTTTGTGACTGCGAGCTGGATAGCCGGCACCTGTGCCCGTCGTGCCTGAGCGAGGGGAAGAAGAAAGGGCGGCTCGACGCGCTGCGCGTGCGGCACACGCGCTTCGACAACATGGCATTCCTGCTCACCGTGGTGCCGCCGTTCACGCTGATCGGGGCGTATTTCACCTTCTTCACCGCGTCGGCCGCGCTGTGGCTGGTGGTGGCCAAATGGCGCACGCCGCGGCAGGCGCTCCTGCCCTACAATCGCTGGCGCTTCGTGGTGGCCGGCCTGCTGGCCCTGGCCCAGCTCGTGGGGTGGGCGATGGTCATCTACTTCATTTTCCTGGCCACGCGCTTCCGGCGCTGAACCGGCCGCCGCCTTCTCACCGATGCCTGAAGTCGCTCCTTCTCCCAGCGCCATCGAGTCACCCGCTGCCCCGGCTTCGCCCGCCGTGGTCGCCGCGTCGGGCAAGGTCGCCTATCGCCGGCTGCCGGGCCGCGCTCCGGTGCTGCGCCTCGGGCTGTTCTTTGTGCCGGGCGGCCGGCTGTATTTCGGCCCGGACCACCTGCTCAAGATCGAGACTGGAGCCACCAGCGAGACCTACAAGCGCTTCGCCTTCCGCGAGATCACGGGAATCAACCTGGTGCGCACGTCGCGCTGGCACTGGCTGACGGGAGTCTTCGGGGCGTTGGCATTCATCTGGGGACTGGCCGTGCTGGGAGCTTGGTTCAACGGCGGGGAGCGACTGTGGGCTTTTTTCGCGGTTCTGACGATTCTTTGTCTCGTCGTGATCACGGTGAATGTCCTGCGTGGCCCCACCTCCCGCGTGACGCTGCACACCGCCCTCGGCCCGGAAGCGCTGCCCACGCTGGGCCGGCTGCGCGTGGCGGTGCCGGTGGTCCGCGAGATCGCCGCCGCGGTCGAGCAGGCCCAGGGCAAGCTCGACGCCGAAGCCCTGGCCGCGCGCATCTCTACCTCGTTGCCGCCGGCCGCGCCGTGAAGCGCGGAGATTTTTTGGGAGCGGTGAATCATGAATCGTGAATGGTGAATCGTAAATTCCAGGCCGCGCCGGGGCGTGGCAAATAATTGCGACGACTGCTCTGCGCGCCAGCGCGGTTTAAAATCCACGATTCACCGCTCACGATTCACCTCGGTTCTCCACCCTCGCCATGACCCTTTCCGTCCAACGCTGCGCGCTGCACCCGGCGCGGGAGGCGGCGGCGCGCTGCCCCGCGTGCGGCGGGTTCTTCTGCCGCGAGTGCGTGACGGAGCACGATGGCCGCGTGCTTTGCTCCTCGTGCCTGCGCGCGGCGGCGAAGCGGCCGGAATCCAAGGCCGGCCCGTGGATGCGTCGGCTGGCCGGGGCGAGCGGGCGCGCGCTGGTGCTCCTCGCGTCGTTCCTCGTGGCGTGGCTGGCGTTCTTCGCGCTGGGGCAATTCCTCGTGCGCGGCCCGTCCGTGGTGCATTCCGGTGCCATGTGGGGCGGGAAGAAGTGAGGAGCGCACTTGCCCATGCCTGCGATCCCGCCCGCGCCTCCCATGCCGTCCGTCGCGTTGCCGGCGATGTCGGCGCGGCGTCGGCGTCGGCCGGCGGAACTCGATCCAGACAACTTCGGCGCCGCGCCCCCGGTGCTGGCCACGATCGAGGAAGGCGCGCACCTGCTTCGCGCCGCGCCCACGCGCGGCTGGGCCTTCTACGCGCTTGGCACGGTGCCCTTCGTGCTCGGCTTCCTTTGGTTCTGGGCCGACATGAGCCGCAACGTCAACGCCGCCGACCACGTCGTCGAGGCGTCGCTCGGCCTCGCGCTGCTCTTCGTGTGGATGAAGGCGTGGCAGGCCGCCGCGGCTTCGGAATGGCTCCACGTCTGCGCCGGCGCGCCTGCCCCGCCGTGGACTTGGCGCCGCGCCATGCGCACGCTCGCCTTCCAGGCGCGCTGGCAGCCGCTGAAGGTCGTCCTGCTGCCGCTCGCCGGCCTGCTGAACCTGCCCTTCGCCTTCGCGGCCGCCTTTTTTCATCATCTTTCCGCGGTGGGCGACGGCACCCAGCCGCCCGCCGAGGCCACGCGTCGCGCCCGGCTCGCCGCGCGCGCGTGGACCGGGCAGAACTTCCGCTCGCTGGGCCTCGTGGCGCTGCTTTCCGCGCCGGTCTTCCTCAACATGTTCCTCGTCTGCGGCCTCGTGCCGATCCTCGCCGACTCCTTCCTCGGCACGCAAGGCGAGGCCACCCGCAACGCCGCCGCCTATTTCTTCAACACCACCACGCTGGCCGCCGCGCTGGCGCTCGCCCACCTCGTCCTCCACCCGCTGACCACCGCCTTCTACGTGATGCGCCTCTTCCGCTTCGAATCCCGCCGCGACGGCCGCGATCTGCTGCGGGTGGTCGGAGGTGAGCCGAGCGAAGCGAGACAGCCAGGGCGCGCGGGGCAATCGTGAATCGTGGCCGCTCAGAGCATGAAAATTTCTCGACCAGGCGCACTTCGATTCGCCGCCAGCAGATGCGGGCGGCGCCACGATTCACGATTCACCATTCACGATTCACGCTCCTGTCTCCTTCGCGCCGCCCTCATCCTCCTCGGCGCTCTCACTCTCCTTTTCCCCTCCGCCCCCCTCGCCGCGCAGCCGCCTCCCGAGCCGGCCCCCGCGCGCGCAAAGGTTTCTCCGGCCGACCTCGACCGCGCGCTGCGCGAGGTGCTCGGGCGACGCGAGTTCGCGTGGCGATTGCCGCGCGAGATTCGCCCGGACCAGGGGAAGGTGGAGAAGGGCGCGGCCGAGCGTTTTTTCGGCCGCGTCGGCCAATGGCTTCGCGACGCGATCAAGACCGTGTCCGATTGGTGGGACGCCTTCCAGCAATGGATTCGACGGCTCGGCCCCAAGCGCAACGCGAGCGACGACGGGAGCACTTCCTCCGCCGGCGGGGGCGGGCTCGGCGCGTTGTTCGGCGCGCTGGGCAGCGCGGAGGGGTTGCTCTGGCTGCTGCTCATCGTGGCGGTCGGCGCGGCGGCTTGGGTCGGCTTCCGCCAATGGCAACGCCGCCGGGGCGTCGCGCGCGCGCAGCCGGCCGCCAGCGCGGGGCCCACGGCCACCGTGGATGACCTGCGCGAGGGCGCCACCCTCGCCACCGACCAGCCCGAGGACGAGTGGATGCGCCTCGCCCGCGAGCTGGCGGCGCGGGGGGAATTCCGCCTCGCCCTGCGCGCGCGCTTCCTCGCCGTGCTCTCACGCCTGGGCCGCGAGGGCGTGGTCGGCGTCACCCGCGCCAAGTCGAACCGCGACTACCTCCTCGAGCTCCGCCGCCGCGCCACCGCGCGCGGCAAGCCCGGTTGGCCGGACGCCTTCGCCGCGTGCATCGCGTTGGTCGAGGGTCCGTGGTATGGCGAGCACCCCGCCACCGCCGGAACCCTGGCCACTTTCGCCACCGAGCAGGATCGCTTCGACGCGCTGCGGCCGGAAGCATCGCCCGCTGCCCTGCCACCTGCGCTGCCGGCCTGAAAGGCCTTTCGGACCACTTCTCACGTCTCACGTCTCGCCTGTGAAGTCCCGCCTGCTCCATCCCGGCTGGCTCCTTGCCGCGCTCGGCCTCTTGCTGGTCCTGGGGCTGCGGGGATTGATCGGCCTGCGCCTTTCCGAGGGCGACGTGTATTCCGCCGGCTCCACGCTGCGCGCCGATCCGCTCGGCACCAAGGCCTTCTTCGAGGCGCTGGGCGAGCTGCCCGGGAACCAAGTCCAGGCCGAGCGATCCTTCCGGCCCTTCGCCCGCGTGTCGCGACCGCCCGATGGTTCCGAGCCGGACCTCGCGGGCACCACCGCCTTCCTGCTCGGCGAAAATCCCGCGCGCTGGAACTGGCGGCCCGATCCCGAGCGCCTCGACGAGATCGAGAAGGCCGCCCGCGCCGGAGCGCGCGTCGTGCTGGGATTCTCCACCCTCGCTCGGCCGCTGCGCGCGCTCGGCCCCGACGGGCCTCCGCCCAAGGACGACAAGAAGGCCAACGATTCCTCCAAGCCCGCCGCCTCCCCCACGCCGACGCCCGATGCCGCCGCGCGCCGCCGCGAGGCCCAGGAGCGAGAGCGGGAGCGTCTGGAAAAGGATGGCGGCAAAAAGGACGACGCCCGCAAAAAGTCCGACAACGACGAAGACGATGCCGCCGAGCGCTCCTTCTTCGAAGCCCTGCGCCGCGGCATGGAGCGCGGCGAGCGCCTCGATCGCCGCTGGGGCGCGGATTTCCGCCGCGATCCTTGGAAGGCACCGCCCCAGGACTTCAAGGCGTGGCGCGAGGAACGCGGCCGCGAGAAGCGCGAGGATGCCGAGGAGGCTCGCCCCGAGGAGCGCTCCGTCACGCCCGCCCTGGCGCGCTCGCCGGAACTCACCGGCCGCGAAACCCTTCCGTGGCGCTCGGACTCGCCGCTCGACTTCATCATCCCTCCGACCGACACCGACGGCCCGCCCTTGTGGCGCGTGCTCTACATGCGCGCCGGTCGGCCGGTGGTCATCGAGCGCCCTTTCGGCCGCGGCTCGCTGGTGCTCGTGGCCGATTTCTTCTTCCTCACGAACGAGGCGCTTTTCCGCGAGCCAAGCTCCGCCGCGCTCGCCTGGCTGCTCGGCCCGAACGTGCGCCGCGTCCTCTTCGACGAGGCGACGCTGGGCACGCGCGACGACCCCGGCGTGATGATGCTCGCGCGTCGTCACGGCCTCGGCCCGTTCTTCGTCGCGCTGCTGCTCCTAGC
>CALMOL010000463.1 GCA_937871685.1 uncultured Verrucomicrobiota bacterium | reverse complement strand
TCCTGCGCCTGCTCGCCGCGCTTGCGGCGGACGGCTGGGACGGCCTTGGCGTCTTCGCGGGCGAGCCGCTGACCCTTGAGCAGCGCGCGGAGGCGCGATCCCTCGGCGTGGCCGCGCGCGTGATCGAGATTCCCGGTGTCTCGGACCTCGCGCTGGAAGCGCTCTACTCGCTGGCTGCGGCGCTGGTCTTTCCCTCGCGCGCCGAGGGGTTTGGGTGGCCGGTGATCGAGGCGCAGGCGTGCGGCTGCCCGGTGCTTTGCTCGGACGTCGAACCGCTGCCCGAGGTTTCGGGCAGAGCGGCCCGCCTGCTGCCGTTCGACGACGTGCCCGCTTGGGCGCGGGCCTTCCGCGGGATCGCCGCTCCCGGTTCGCCGGTCCGCGCCGGCCTCGTCGCGCGCGGCCTTGCCCACGCGGCGGCCTTCACCCCCGCGCGCATGGCCGCGGCGTATGTCGATGCCGTCCGGCCGGGCAAGGGGGACCGTGAATCATGACCAGCCTTCCGCGCTCCCGCGGGGCCTGAAATCCACGATTCGCGATTCACGATTCACGCTTCACGTTCCCGCGTGCTCACGCGCCTCTTTTCCTTTCTGCTGCCCTGGGCGCTGCGGCGCCGCTGGCTGGGCCGGCGCTTTGGCTACGCCATCGATCCCACCGCGCACATCGGCCTCGCGTGGGTGTTTCCCGAGCGGCTGGAGTTGGGGCCGGGCGCGAGCATCGGGCACCTCACGGTGGTGAAGGGCCTCGCGCGTCTCGCATTGGGCGAGAAGTCTTCGATCGGCCGCGGCTGCTGGATCACGGGTTTCCCCCGGGGAGAGTCGCGCCACTTCGCGCACCAGCCGGAACGCGTGCCGGAGCTGGTGATCGGGCGCGAGAGCGCCGTGACCAACCGCCACCTCATCGACTGCACGGCCAGCGTTTCCATCGGCGACTTCACCACGTTCGCCGGCTTCGCCTCGCAGGTGCTCACGCACTCCATCGACCTCGCCGAAAGCCGGCAATCCTCCCGCCCTGTGCGCATCGGGCACCACTGCTTCGTGGGCACGAATTCGGTGATCCTTGGTGGCGCAGTGCTGCCGGACTTTTCCGTGCTCGGCGCGAAGTCGCTCCTTAACAAGGCCTTCGCCACGACGCACACGCTCTATGCCGGCGTGCCGGCCGCGCCGGTGAAGGTCCTGCCAGTGGACTGGAAGTATTTCACGCGCGCCGAGGGCTTCGTTTACTGAGCGATGCGGCTGCTCCACGTCTCGGCCTCGCTCGACCCGCGCCAAGGCGGCGTGAGCGAGGCCGTGCGCCAGATGTGCGCCAGCCTTGGATCGCTCGGCCACGCGAATGAGGCCGTGAGCTGCGACGGCCCCGAGTGGGAAACGGGCACCGGCTGGCCTGCTGGAACGTCCGTCCACCGGCTCGGCCCGCCGCAGGGCTCCTTCCGCCGCGCGCCAGGTCTCGGCCCATGGCTGCGGGAGAACGCTCCGCGCTTCGACGCCGTGGTCGTCCACGGCCTGTGGCAGCACCCCGGCCTCGCCGTGCGGCAGAATGTCCACCCGCGCGCCCCCTATTTCGTTTTCCCGCACGGGATGCTCGATCCGTGGTTCAAGCGCACCTACCCGCTCAAGCACCTCAAGAAATGGCTCTACTGGCCGTGGGCCGAATACCGCGTGCTGCGCAACGCGCGGGCCGTGTTCTTCACCTGCGACGAGGAGCGCCGTCTGGCGCGCGAGTCGTTCTGGCTTTACTCCGCTCGTGAGCGCGTTGCCCCGCTCGGCCTCGCTGATCCGGGCGATGACCCCGCGCTCGCGGAACGGCAGCGTGGGGCATTTTTTGCGCATTTCCCCGCGCTACGCGGTCGCCGGATCGTGCTGTTCCTCGGGCGCCTCCACGTCAAGAAGGGCTGCGATCTCTTGCTCGACGCCTTCGCCGCCGCGGCGACAGACCCCGCGCTGCACCTCGTGATGGCGGGCCCGGATGCCACCGGCTGGCAGGCCGCCCTTCGCGCGCAGGCCGAGCGACTCGGGATCGTGGACCGCGTGACGTTTCCTGGCATGCTGGCGGGCGATGAGAAGTGGGGTGCGTTGCGAGTCGCCGAGGTCTTCGCGCTCCCTTCTCACCAGGAAAACTTCGGCCTCGCGGTGGTCGAGGCGCTGGCCTGCGGGACGCCTGCCTTGCTCTCTCGAGCCGTGAACATCTGGCGCGAGATCACCGACGACGGTGCCGCCCTCGCCGCGGCCGACGACGGTCCCGGCACGCTGGCCACGCTGCGCGAGTGGCTCACACTGCCCGAGGCCGTCCGCACCGTGATGCGCGCTCGGGCGCGCGAGTGCTTTCTGCGCCGCTTCGAGGCCGCGGCGGCGGCGCGGCATCTCGCCGCCGAACTGACCGGCGCGCTGGCTTCCTGAGATGCGCATCACCATCGCCCAGGGCGCCTTCCTGCCGGTCCCGCCGCGGCTTGGCGGCGCGATCGAGAAAGCGTGGCACGCGCTCGGCCGCGAGTTCGTCCGGCGCGGGCACGAGGTCACGCATGTCTCGCGATTGTTCGACGGCCTGCCCGCCGCAGAGACCGATGACGCTGGCGTGCATCACCGGCGCGTGCGCGGATTTTCTGCGCCGGGCCACATCGTGAAGCGTCTCGCGCTCGACCTGCTCTACGCCTTGCGCGTCCGACGTGTCCTCCCGCCGGCCGACGTGCTCGTGACGCACACGTTTTGGCTGCCGGTGCTTTGCCGCTCGCGGCGAACGGGCGCGCGTTACGTGCACGTCGGCCGCTTCCCGCGCGCGCAGATGCGCCTCTATCGCCACGTCGAACGGCTTCAAACCGTGTCGCGGCCAATCGCCGAGGCGATCCACCGCGTCGTGCCAGGAATGGCGGGGCGGGTGTCGGTCGTGCCGTATCCGCTCCCTCCTGGGATGCTTGCCGATGACGAGCCTTCAACCGTGGCGCGCAAGCCGGTGGTCCTCTTCGCCGGCCGCATTCATCCGCAAAAAGGCCTCGCGCTGCTCGTGCGAGCGTTTGCCCTTTTCCACGCGGCGCATTCCGCCTGGACCCTGCGCCTCGTCGGGCCGCACGAGACGCCGCTCGGCGGTGGGGGCGAGGACTACCGCGCCGAGCTGGAGCGGCTCGCCGCGCCGCTGGGAGGGGCAGTGGAGTGGGCCGGCTTCGCGGCGACGGCCGAGGCGCTGCGCTCGCACCTCCGAGAAGCCGGCGCGTTCGTGTATCCGAGCGTGGACGAGTTCGGCGAGACCTTCGGGCTCGCGCCGCTGGAGGCGATGGGCAGCGCATGTCCGGTGGTCGTGTCGGCGTTGGCGTGCTTCGGCGACTTCGTGCGCGACGGCGTGAGCGGCCTCGTCTTCGACCATCGTGCGCCTGACGCCGCCGAACGCCTGGCCACTGCCTTGCGCCGGCTGGCCGATGCGCCGGAGGAGCGCGCGCGCCTCGGCCGCGCCGGCTGGGAAACCGCGCGGGAATTCTCCCTCGATCGCGTGGCAGGGATGTATCTCGCCGACTTCCAGGACGCGGTGGAAGGTCGGCCCCAGCCGCCCCGATGAAAACCTTTCGCCAGGAATCCGCCTACGCCTCGCCATGGACCACGCGCGAGCGGATCGGCTTCGCGTTGTGGCGGATCACGTGGCTGCTCCTTTGCCGCTGGACGCCCAAGCCGCTCTCGCCGTGGCGCGTGCTCGTCCTGCGCGTGTTCGGCGCGCGCGTTGCGGGCCGGCCCTTCGTCCACCAGCGCGCCGTCATCCAGATCCCCTGGCACCTCACGCTCCACGACCGCGCTTGCCTGGGCGATGGCGCCAACGCCTACTCGCTCGGTGCCATCGAGCTGCGCGAGGGCTGCACGGTGGGGCAGGAGGCCTACCTCTGCACCGGCACGCACGATTTTTCCCGCGATGACCTGCCGCTTCAAACCGCTCCCATCGTGGTTGGCGCGCACGTCTTCATCGGCGTGGGGGCGCTCGGGCTGCGGGGCGTGACGAGCGGCGACCGCGCCGTGATCGGCGGGGGCGCGGTGGTCAGGCGCGACCAGCCTCCCGGCATGATCTGTGCCGGCCAGCCCTGCCGCCCGCTGCGCCCGCGGGGCGGCGAAAGGCCCGAAGCTTCAAGCCTCAAGCTTTAAGGAAGGGATGAAGCGGCCGAAGCTCCGAAGAACTGAAGCCGAAGCTTTGCCGGGCCTTTTTTCCTTTTGGGCTTCCTTGAGGCTTGAAGCCTGAAGCTTAAACCTTTTCTCCCTCTCTTCCCCTCCCGTGCCCGTCCCCGTCTCCATCTTCATCCCGGCGAAGAACGAGGCCGCGAACCTCCCGCGCTGCCTCGCCTCCGTGCGCTGGGCGGCCGAGGTCTTCGTGGTGGACTCGCAGAGCACCGATGGCACCGCGGCCATCGCGGAGGCGCACGGCGCGCGCGTGATGCAATTCCACTTTAACGGCACTTGGCCGAAGAAGAAGAACTGGGCGCTGGAGAACCTGCCTTTCGCGCACGAGTGGGTCTTCATCCTCGACGCCGACGAGACGCTTCCGTCGGAGGCCGAGGCGGAGTTCCAAGCGGTCGTGACTGGCACCGGGGCCGAGGTCGGCTGGTGGATCAACCGCCGCTTCCACTTCATGGGCGGCTGGCTGCGCCACGCGTATTACCCGAGTTGGAACCTGCGCCTCTTCCGGCACCGCCTCGGCCGCTACGAAAAGCTCACCGAGGCCGACACCCGGTCCGGCGACAACGAGGTGCACGAGCATGTCGTGGTCGAGGGTCCCACGGGCCGCCTGCGCTCCGAAATGGACCATTTCGCCTTCCCCTCGGTCGAGGTTTTCGTCGAGAAGCACAACCGCTACTCGAACTGGGAGGCGCGCGTGGCGCACGATCGCTACCTGCACGGCAGCGCCGGCGCCATCCAGCTCGGCCGCGTGGCCTGGAAGCGCCGCCTCAAGCAGCTTGCCGTGCGCCTGCCCTTCCGTCCGCTGCTGCGCTTCCTGTGGATTTACTTCGGCCAGCGCGCGTTCCTCGACGGTCGCCCCGGCTGGTATTTCGCGCGCCTGCATGCCATGTATGAGTTCCTCTCCGTGGCCAAGGCGTATGAGCTGAAGCGGCAGGCGGAGGTGAATCGTGAATCGTGAATCGTTTGACTCAGATCGCGCTGGTGCCCGACGCTCGGGCCAAGGAAGCGCCTCCGCTCCCCACGATTCACGATCCACGTCTCACGATTCACCTCCGCCCATGCGCATCCTCGTCTGGGGCATCAATTACGCTCCTGAGCGCACCGGCATCGCGCCCTACAACGTGGCGCTCTGCGAGCACCTGCGCGCGGCCGGTCACGACGCGCGGATGCTCACCACCTTCGCGTATTATCCGGCGTGGAAAAAGGAGCCGGCGGACCGCGGTCGCCTCTTCCGCACCGACGCGATCCGCGGCGTGCCGGTGCATCGTTGCTGGCACTACGTGCCGGCGCGCGTTTCGGCCTTCCGGCGCATCTTCCACGAAGGGACTTTCGTGACGACGAGCTTCCTGCGCCTCCTTGCGCTCGGCCTGCGCTGGCGGCTGGACGCGATGGTGGTCGTCTCGCCGCCGCTGCTGCTCGGTGCCGCCGCGTGGGTCGCCGGGAAGCTCCTGCGCGCGCCGTGGGTCTTCCACATCCAGGACCTGCAGCCGGATGCTGCCGTGGGCTTGGGAATGCTGCGGCCGAGCTGCTTCACGCGGATGCTCTACGCGCTGGAGGCGCTGGCCTACCGCAAGGCCGCGCGCGTTTCCGTGATCGCCGAGGGAATGCGCCGCGCGCTTTTGTCGAAGGGCGTGCCAGCGGGAAAGGTCGTGGTGTTTCCCAACGGCACGCCCTTCACTTCCGCGCCCCTCCCGCCGCGCGGCCGCTTTCGCGCGCGCGCCGGCCTGCGGGACGACGAGTTCCTCGCCGTGTATTCCGGCAACCTCGGCGTGAAGCAGGGCCTTGGCCTGCTGCTCGACGCCGCGCCCGCGCTCCACGCGGCGGCGCCCCGCGTGCGCCTGGTGCTGTGCGGCGGCGGCGCACAGCGCGAGGAATTGGCCGCCCGCCTCATGCGCGAGCAACCGCCAAACGTGTCGCTCTTCCCGCTCCAGGACGACCCCGGCTACGCCGAGCTGCTGGCCGACGCCGACGTGTGCCTCATCACGCAGCAGCCCGGCACCGGTCAGTTCTTTTTTCCGAGCAAGCTGCTCGCCGCCCTGGCCGCCGCCCGCCCCGTGCTGGCCGTGGCCGACGCGGATTCCGAGCTGGCCGTGGCGACCCACGCGGGCGGCTTCGGCGCGGTCACACCGGCCGACAACATCCCCACCTTCGCTGCCGCGCTCGCGTCCCTTTCCGCGCTGCCTCGCGCTGACCTGGACGCCCTCGGCGCCCGTGGCGCCGCCTGGGGAGAACAGTTCCGCTTCGATCGCGTGCTGTCCGCCTTCACCCAGGAGCTGGAGGCAGTGGCAGGCAACTGTCCGCGGTGAGCGGACGGCAGAGGGCTGGCGGCAGGCACGCTTGGCGGTGCCCCGTGGGTAAGTGGCATCCGCGGGAAGGATTTTGAAATCCTTTTTCGCACCGGCGTTCTCCTTGCACACCCGTTTGCCATGCCTCGCCCGCTGCCGCGGGCAGCGCGCAGGGAAACGGCTCAGTCACCACCCTTCCTCCTCCCGCTCGTCGCCATGAATCACAACGTCAACATCGACCTCGGCCTGCATCGCGGCCTCGCGAAGGCCAGCGGCCTTTGCTGCGCCCTTGCCCTCATTCCGCTCCTCCACCCGAAGTTCAAAGACGGCGCCTTCTTTTTCGGCCCGATCTTCGGCTTCATTTTCGGCTACGCCCTTGCCCTCGCCCACAAGGGCCTCGGCCTGCTCATCATCCTCGCCTCCGCCCTCTGCTGCACGCATTTTCTCGGATTGTGGCGCTGAGCCGGGTGCACCTTTCGACCGAGCTTTCTTCTTCCTGCCAAGATGAGCCACCGCCTTTTTTCCCTGCTCGCCGCCCTCGCAACGGTCGCGGCGCCTTCCCTCCGCGCCGATGACGAGGCGTTTTCGAGGGGATTCAGCGAGGAGCTTGGCCGGCAGACCGCTCGAGCCCTGGTCGATGCCTTCTTGAATGGCTCGCGCCGGATGCCCGGCGCCCCGGCCTCCTTGCCCCCGGCGACGACCTCGGCCGTCTATGAAGGCAATGTGGGCCGCCTGCCGGCAAGCTTCACCCTGCGCTGGCACGGCGATGATTCCGTGTCCGGTGTCTATCTCTACCCCACGCGCGATTCGGGCAAAGGATATGCGCTGCGCGGCCTCAACACGCGGGCCGGCGAGTTGTTTCTCGAGGAGTTTACCCGCGGCGAGCTAACCGCTCGTATTTACCTCTTCAAGCGCCTCACGGATTCCCGCATCGTCTGGGAGGGCCAAATGCAGAATACCGACGGGCGTCGATTCCCGGTCACGCTCAGCCGGCCCCGGTAAGCTCCCTGCTACCTCCCGCCGCGGCGCCGCGGCTCGTCGTCGCGGCGAAAGATTTTCCCCGCCCGTCGTCCTGCCCAAATGGCAGGCCGACTTTTCCCATGCCCTACACCCCCCGCCCCATTCCCGTCGATGACGTGCCGCATCCCGCGGAGCTGGCCGCCTTGACAGAGCAACTCGCCGAAAACGTCCACGATCGCTGGGCGCAAGGCCGCCTGCGCGAAGGCTGGACGCCTGGTCCGCGGCGCGACGACGCCCGCAGGGAGCACCCGTGCCTGGTCGCTTACGCCGACCTGCCCGAGAGCGAAAAGGCCTACGATCGCGAGACCGCCCTCGGCACGCTCAAGGCGATCCTCGCCCTCGGTTATGAAATCCATTCGCCCCGGACGTCCGGGCGAACCAAGCCGGGTGGAGACCGCGCGTGAATCGCGCGGATTAGAAACCTGGCGGCAAGCGCCGCGCCACGCTGCTTTCCCGTGGCGGTGCCGTCTGCCCCCGAAGGCAGAACGGAAGATTCGCCGTTGCCCAAGGTTGTTCCTTCCATCGGTTCGTGGTTCCGAGACACCGGCTCACAGAAAGATCCGCCCTTCCAGAAACCGGCAAAGCATCCATAAGATGATGAATCGGACCGTGCGGCCTTTGGAAACAATCGTCCTCGTCCCTCGCCACCTTTTCGCCGATGCCTGCCCCTGTCCTTGAGTCATCCGCTCCCAAGACGCCACGCGAGCTGTTCAAGATCTGGGAGACGAGCTTCGTCGGCAATCCCCGGCCGGCTGGCATCGAGGTGGGCAGGTCCGCGGACGGCGGGCGGGAGCTGAATCGCGAGCCTTTTCGCCCGCTGGCTAAGCTCGCTTTCAACTTCGGGGAGATCTTCCTCGCGCACGACATTGCCCGCGCGGGCGCAAGGGTCCTGAGCGAGTTGTTTGCCAATGAGCCCGCCCTTGTCGCCCCCGCGGTCCGCTGGCTCGATTATTGGCGAGCGCTTTGCCTGGCCGAGCAGGGTTGCCTGGACGAGGCCGGAGAAATCCTGCGCGCGCTTGCCGCGGCCGAGCCAGGCAACGGGGATTTCGTCGCCGGCCGCGCCCGCGTTCACAAAGATGCCGCCCTGCGCGCGCCGCTGGCCGGCGACACGCGGCGCGCGGAACTGCAGGAAGCGCACCAGCATTACCTTGCCGCCGCCCGCCTCGATCCCGCCGGCCCGCCCGACACCTTCCCGCTCATCAACGCTGCCGCCACCGCCCTCTGGGCCGGCGACACTCCCACCGCCCATGCCCTCGCCGACGAGGTGATCGGGCTGATCGGTCCGAAGCCGGTGGAGGAACTGGGCGAGTGGGACGTTCCTACGCTCGCCGAGGCCCGCCTCATCCGGGGCGAGCTGGAAGCCGCCGTCGCCGGCTACCGCGAACAGCGCCGCCGGGCCGAGCGCAAGCGCGAGTGGCGCAGCCTCCACACCGCCCGCCGCCAGGCGCGCGAGCACCTCCGCGTGCTCGGCCTCGACCCGGCACCCGTGGAGGCCGCCTTCGACTTTCCGCCGATGGTGGTCTTCGCCGGCCACATGATCGACCGCCGCCACGCGCGCCCGCCGCGCTTTCCACCGGCGCGGGAAGGCGAGGTGCGCGCCCGCGTCGTCGCCGGCCTTCGCGCGCTGCGCCCCGGCTTCGGCATCTGCTCGGCCGCGTGCGGGGGCGATCTCATCTTCATCGAGGAAATGCTCGGCCTCGAACCGCGGCCCGAGGTCCAAGTCATCCTGCCCAGGCGCGAGGAAGACTTCATCGCCTCCAGCGTGGACTACCTCAAGGACGGCTACTGGAAGGACAAGTTCGTGGAACTCCTGCACGGGGTCACCTCGGTCTCCTTCCTTTCCCAGCAGACCGAGCCCCGGCCCGATGTGTCCGGCTACGAGCTGGGCTTCGAGCACCTCACGCGCTGCATCAACGGCCTCTCGCTCCTGCGCGCGCGCACCCTCGGGCTGGCCGTGCATCCCCTGGTCTTGTGGGACGGCGAGGAGGGCCGGCCCGGCGGCACCGGCTCCTTCGTGCGCGGCTGGGAAGAACTGGGAAGAAAGGTGACCGATCTGCCCGCCCCTTCCCCCCGAGGGAGCGCCAGCCGGTCGGAACCTCGGGCCAGGGATGCGCCGGCGATTCCGCCCGGAGCCGCCACGGCAACCGCGCCAAGCGTGAAATGGATCCGGCTCGATCCCGCCGCCCCCGGCGCCGCGCGCCGCAAAAAGACATCGGCCCGCGCAAAAAAGGCGACCGCCGGCGAATCGCTTTCCCTCACCGCCGGCCGCCAGACCATCAAGACGATGCTGTTCGCCGATGTGGTCGGCTACTCCCGGATGCCGGAGTCGCAGTTGCCGCTCTTCACGCCGCATTTCCTCGGCCTGATCTCGCGGATCATCGCCCGCGGTCCCGAGCAGCCTGTCATCACGAACACCTGGGGCGACGCCGTGTATCTCGTCTTCGACGCCCCCGAGGAAGCCGGCCGCTTCGCCCTACGCCTGGCCGCCGCGGTGACCGCCACCGATTGGAAGAAGCTCGGCCTGCCCGCGGACCTGAACCTGCGCATCGCCCTGCACACCGGCCCGGTGCTGCTGTGCGTTGACCCCATCCGGCGCCAAGTCACCATCACCGGCTCGCACGTTTCCCACGCCGCGCGCATCGAGCCGAAGGTGAAGTCCGGCGAGGTGTGGGCCAGCGAGGCTTTCGCCGCGCAGATCGCCCTCGAGGAGGAAAAGCGCCGCGTCCGCCGCCGCACGCGCGAGCTGGGCTTCACGATGGACTACCTCGGCCAAGTCGAGCTGGCCAAGGACTACGGCCGCTACCCCCTCTTCCGCGTGCGGAAGACGTGACGCGCCAAAACATTCCGCTCCCCGAAGACCGGAACCGCGAGATGCGGCTCCGGTTTTTTGTTTCCAATGCGCGCGGATTTCCCGCAAAACATTTCGCGCCATCCGTTTTCTCCTCGTTCGCCCGTAGCGGCTTGTGATCGACCAGTCCCATCCTAATCCAATGCAAACGCTCAAGGTCTTCGTGTCCTCCCCTGGCGACGTGCGCGAGGAGCGCGAGATCGTCGGCCGCGTCGTCGAGCGCATCGAGGCACGCTACTGGAACTTCGTGCGCCTGGACTCGGTGCTGTGGGAAAGCGAGCTGGTGCGCGCCACCGGACACTTCAACGAGGAGATCGTGCGCCCCTCGGAGTGCGACGTGGTCCTGAGCGTCCTGTGGCGGCGCCTCGGCTCGCTGATGCCGCCACAGTTTCTGAAGGCCGACGGCACGCGCTTCCAAAGCGGCACCGAGTGGGAGATCGAGGACGCGGTGGCCGGCTACGAGGCGAGGCGGCGCGCCAAGGCCGAGGGCAAGAGCGAGGAGACGCCCTTCCCCGACGTGGTCATCTTCCGCCGCGAGGCGCCGGCGCCCGCGGACCCACCTTCCGACGCCGCCGAGCAGTCCCGAAAGCTCGACACTTTCTGGCGGCGCTTCATGCTGCACCCCGATGGCACCATTCGCCGGGCCTTCCACACCTACGCTGCGCTGAAGGACTTCGAGCGCAGCGTCGAGGAACTGTTGGAGGAGGCGGTTCGCGCGCGTCTGCCGCGGCTGACGGCCACACAGGAAGTGATCGAGCCGGTGCCATTGCAGGGTTCGCCCTTCAAAGGCTTGGCCTCCTTCGAGGCGGAGGATGCGCCGCTCTTCTTCGGCCGCGAGAAAAGTATCGGCGAGGCATTGCGCCAATTGCGCGCGCAGGCCGAGAAGGGTTGTCCCTTCCTGCTCATCTATGGCGGCAGCGGCAGCGGCAAGAGCTCCCTGATGAAGGCCGGCCTCACCCCGCGCCTGACGCGCCCCGGCTGGCTGCCCGGCGTGGAAACGTGGCGGCGCGCCGCGCTGCTGCCTGGCCAGGGCGAAGGCTCCCTCGTGGAAAAGCTCGCCCGCGCGCTCCGGGCCGCGCTGCCGGCGGGCGCCTCCCTCGGCCGCTTGGGAGAACAACTGGCCGCCGCGCCGGCCGAGGCCGCCCGCATGGTGTCCGCAACCCTCGTCGCCGAGGCGCAACGCGCGGGCCATGCACCCGCGGCGGCGCGGCTGCTGCTTGAGATCGACCAGTTGGAGGAAGTCTTCACCACCCTGGAAACGGACGACGCGGGGCGCGACGCCTTCTTCGCCGCGCTGGCTGCCCTGGCCGGCGGCGGCACCTGGATCGTGGCCACGATGCGCAGCGAATTCTTCCCGCGCGTGGCCCGGCACCCGGACCTGCTGACCCTCGTGCGCGCCGGGAGCGGCCACATCCTCGCGCCGCCGCGGCCGGAAGACTTGGCACGCATGGTGCGCTGCCCGGCGATGGCCGCCGGCCTGGGCTTCCAGCGCCACCCGCAGACCGCGCAGGACCTGAGCGAGGCCATTCTCGACCAAGCCCAGCGCAACCCCGAGGCGCTGCCCCTGCTCCAGTTCTGCCTCCAGCGCCTGTGGGAACAACGCGAGGGCCGCGTGCTGACGTGGGCCGCCTGCGAGGCGATGGGCGGCCTGGAGGGCGCCATCGCCCGCGCGGCCGGCGACACCTTCGCCCGGCTGCACGCCCACGAGCGCGAGGCCGGCCGCCGCGTGTTCGCCGAGCTGGTGCAGGTCAACGATGACGACCAGCTCAGCGAGGTCGGCCCCGCCTTGCGCCGCCGCGCCGCGCTGGAGGCCGCGCAAAACGCCGCGCCCGGCGCGGACATCTTCGTCGCCGCGTTCGTGGGCGAGAAGCTACTGGTCACCGAGGGCACCGCCACCGGTGCCACGCTGGCGTTGGCCCACGAGGCGCTGCTGACCCACTGGCCCGAGTTGGCGCTCTGGGTTACGGCCAACCGCCGCTTGCTCGCGTCGCGTCGCCGGCTGGAGTCCGCCGCCGCCGAGTGGACGCAAGCCAGCCAGGACCGCGGCCTCCTGCTGCGCGACCGCCGCCTGCGCGACGCGGAGGAAGTCGCCGAGAGCGGCCTGTTTCATCTGCGCGCGGAGGAACAGTCGCTGCTGGCTGAGTCCCATCGCCTCAAACGGCGAGGCCGCCGCGTTCGCCAGGGCGTCTTCGCCGGCGCCATCGCACTGGCCGCCGCCGCGAGCGTGGCGGCCGTGCTCGCGGTGCAGAACGCCGCGCGAGCAGTCGCCGCGCGAGGGGGAGCTGAGGAGCTCATCTCTTTCATGACCTTCGAGCTGCGGGACCGGCTCGCGCCTGTAGGCCGTCTCTCGCTAATGGATGGAGTGAACAAGAGGGTCGAGGAATATTACCGTCGCTTCCCGCACGGAAGCGATGCGCCCGAACTGCTGCGCCGGCGTTCGGCGTTTTTCAGCAATCAAGGCAACGCCAAGCTGGCTAAGGGTGATTTGGCCGGCGCGCTCCAGCTCTGCCGTGACGCGCTGGCCATCTGCACGCGTCTGGTCGCGCAGAATCCCGAGAATGTGCTTTGGCAGCACGACCTTTCCGTCAACTATGATAACGTCGGTAACGTGTTCAATGAGCAGGGTGATTTGGTTGGCGCGTTGAAATCTCACAACGAAGCGCTAGCCATCCGTGAACGCCTATTCATTCGTAATCCCGCGAACGCTTCCTGGCAGCTCGCGCTCTCGGTTAGCTATGCGAAAATCGGCAACGCGCTTCATTCGCAGGGTGACTTAGCCGGCGCGCTGAAAGCCCACCGCGATGCTCTAGCGATCCTCGAACTCTTGGCTGCACAGAACACGGCTGACGTAGGAAGGCGACGTGACCTTTACGCTACATACAGCGACATTGGTGACGTGCTTCATGCGCAAGGCGACCTAGATGGCGCGCTGAAGGCCCGCCGCGACGCACTGGCTATCGTCGAGATTCTTACCGCGCAAGAGCCTGCTAATTCCCAGTGGCAGCACGATCTTTCGCTAAGTCATCCCAGAGTTGGCGATGTGCTTCAAGCGCAAGGCGACTTAAACGGCGCGCTGAAAGCCTATCGGGCTGGGTTGGCTGTCACCGAGCGTCTGACCGCGCAAGATTCTGCCAATGCCAAGTGGCAGAGTGATCTAGCTATCTGTTGGGATCGAATTAGCGGAATCCAACAGCAAACCCGTGCTTGGCAGGAGGCGGCCGAGGCTGCTGGTCGCGGGCTGGAAATAACCCGCTCGTGGATGGGGCGCCCAGATGCCAGTCCTCAGTGGAGCAATCTGTTCGCCATCGCGGCTGGCAGGCGTTGGGAAATGCTGCGCGACGCACCACCCGAATCGCTCGTCCTCGACCGGGCGAAAGTCATCGCCGACCTGCGAAAAGCCGTTGAGGCACGACAGCAACTGAATGTCACCGGCCGGTTGGATGCAAGTGGGAAGCATAATTTGACTGTCTTTGAGCAAATGCTCCGCGAGGCGGAGAAGTGAGCGGCCGGGACACGGGCGAAGCGCAAGCCGCCGGACGGTTTCCCGTCCGGCGGCCGTGGGTTTGATCGTGAACCGGTTTCCGCGGGCCGAGTTCGGAGCCAGCGCGGCGGCGGCGCTCAGGCGCTCGGCGGGGTCTTCGGCTTGGCGGCGCGGCGCGGGGTCTTGCGCTCGGACTTCTTCTTGAGGCCCAGGGCCTGAATCTCGTTGGAGTCGTCGCCGTATCGGCCGCCCACGGCCTTCTTGGCCGAGAGGATGCCGTTGTGGAAGGCCCATTGGGTGGCGATCTCCTCGTCGCGCAGGCTTTTCGCCTTGGCGTCGCCCTTGGCGCGGGCGTCGGCGGCGAGGGGGATGTTGTCGTGCATCACCTGGAGGTTGGCGATGGAGTTGTCGTCCTTGGTGGACTTGTAGGTGGTGATGCCCTTGAGCGCCGCGAAGGCGTCGGCGTCTTCCTTGAGGATGCGGGGGCCGGGGGGAACGGTCTGGTTTCTGCCCATGTGGGCAGGAGGTAAGGATGGGCCAGCAGAGAACGGGCAACTCGTTATTCAGTCCGTTGGCAAGCGTCTTCCTCGGTTTTGAGCGAATGTTGGCCGATGTTCGCCGGCGGCGTCCGATTCGGGGGCGATGGCGTCGAAATGGAACGCTCCGCTGGCCGGTGCGAAGCCGATGCCTTCCGACTCCGGGAGGTCGTCTGCTGATTCGCCGGTGCCGGGGGCTGGCGTGGGCCGGCCGGCGTCTGATTTGGTGCGCTGGGGTCTGGTTGGTTTTCGGCGCTGATCGATGGGAAGGCGATGCGGTCGGATTTTTTTGCCGTTGTCTTCTGACTTTGGGCTGCTGTCTTCTGATTTGAGACGGCCGTTTTCTGATTTTGCACCAGCGTTTTCCGGTTGGTCGCGAGCGCGGCCTGATTTCCAACCGGCGTCTTCTGATTCCAGACGAATGCTCTCTGATTTTGGGTTGGCGTTTTCTGATTTGGAGTCGCCGTCTTCTAATTTTAGAACAACCGACAAGGAGGACGGACGATTTACCAGGGAAGTGTTGACGGCATTTCTTGAAAATGATAGACGATTTCTATCATGAGAACCGCCACCGTGGCTGACCTCCGCAACCACTTCCGGCGGGTTTCTTCCTGGATTGAGCACGGGGAAACCGTCCAGATCCTCAAGCGTGGCCGGCCCTTTGCCCAGCTTTCGGCCCTTCCCGCGGCCGCCCAGCCGGCGATCCCGAAGCCAGATATCATGGCCCAGTTGCGCGAGGTGTGGGACGAGCGCGTCTTCTCCTTAGCCGAGGTGCGCGCCATGCGCGAGGCCGAGCTCGAGGGCGAGGAAGGATGATCGCCTACCCGGACACTTCCTTCCTGTGCTCGATGTATCGCGCGCAGGCCAACTCGCCGCGGGCGGCCGCGCACTTCGCGGCCATGCCGGAAGCGCTACACGTCGCCTCGCCGCTCCTGTTCGAGTTCCGGCAGTCCACCCGCTTCCAGGCGTGGCTCCATGCCAAGGACGCGACCAAGGGCTTCTCCCGCGCGCAGGCGCAGGCGTCCCTGGCGAAGCTCCAGGCGAACCTCGCCGCCGGCGTGCTGGTGGTGGCGCCGGTGGACTGGCCGGACGTGGCCGCCATCGCCGAGCGGCTCTCCGCGCAGCACGTCTGGACGGAAGGTCATCGTGGCTTTGACGTGCTCCACGTCGCCACCGCGCTGCATCTGGGCGCGAGGGAGTTCCTGACCTTTGACGGCCGGCAAAAGCAGCTTGCCGTGGCGGAAGGCTTGACCGCGCCTTTGTGAGCCCGGACGGGCGAGGCGGTCTCGCGCTCGACCGTCCAGGGAGCCTGCCGTCCAACCATGGTCGCCAAGCCTTGGCCTTGGCAGCCTCGCGGGGTGATCGCGCGGGACGCCGAGCTTCACGCGCAAACTTTGCGAACCCGCCGCCGCTGGCGAGGAGCCAGGCATTCGCTCGCTCCCGCCCACGTGCAGGGCTGGCGGAGGCATTTTTGTCATCATCACGCTTGCGCGAGCCAACAGGCTCTCTTTACAGGATGCCGCCGCGCCGGCTGGCCCGCGCGGTGTCCCCCTGCTTCTCGTCCATGCCTTCCTCCCCTGGCTCGCCCGGCCCGACCGACGCTGTCCTCGTCCAGCGCGCGGTCGAAGGGGACGACGCGGCCGTGCGGGAACTGCAATCTCGCTATCACCGCTTGGTCTTCAGCTTTCTCCGCAAGCGCGGGGCTTCCGAGGACGACGCGGAGGAGGTCTTGGCGACGGTTTGGGCGGACTGCGTGCAACGAAAATTCAAGCAATGGGACGCTGGCGAGGAGGGCGCCGACAGCCTCCGCGGCTGGCTGGTCACCATCGCCGTCCGGACTTTCCTCGACCGCGTGCGCCAAAGGGAGCGGCAGCGAGAGGAGTCGCTTCCGCCTGACGAAGTCCTCGATGCCCGCCTCGGCGGCGGTGGCGACGAGGGAGTGGCGGGCGGCGCGGACCGGAAGTTTTTCCGTTCGCTGCTGCGCGCTTGCGCCGAGGCCGGCCAGCGCGCGGCCGGCCCGGAGGCCATGGCGATCTTCAAGCTCGTTTACCTGGACGGATGCACGCAGGCCGAGATCGCTCGCATGTGGGGGTGGACCGGCGTCCGCGTGAGCCGGTTCCTGGCCAGCGCCAAAAAACCCTTCGTGGACGCCATGCTCGCCGAGCAGCGCCGCCGCGAGCCGGACCTGCGCATCACCTGGGAGGACTTTGTCGCCATCGCCGCCCAGGAGGGAATCCCGCTTTTTCCGGACAAGCCTGATTGATTGCGAAATTCTTTTTCCCGCCGTCGTTTCCCGCCCGACCACGTCCGTTTCCCCTTTGCATGGCCTCTTCCCCTTCTTCCTTCGCCTCGATCTTGCGATTCATGGAGCGGTTCGCCCCGGATGTCCACGGTCACGGCGAGGAGGATGAACCGGCGCTCCGCCGGGACCTTGAGGCTTTCGCCGACGGGGGATTGGCCGGCGAAAAGCACGCCCTCCTCGTCCAACGCCTGGCGTGCGACGCCGCCCTGCGCGGAAAGCTCGCGGAAATCGTCCGCGCCCGCCGCGCGGGAAAGCCAGCGCGCGGCCGGCCCAAACGCTCGTGAGGCTCGTCCATGCCCGAGGAACCCGCGGAACGATTCACGGTCACGCCTGACCCGCGCTTGGCGGACCTCGCCCCGGGCCTGCGCGAGCGCCTCGCGCTCCTCGGCGAGCGCGTCACGCCGCCCGCGCTCGGGACGCTGCTCGACCCGCTGATGCGCGCCGTGCTCGCCGCCGGCTTCCGCGAGGCCGCGGCCGACGAGGGCACCGTGTGGCTGCTGGACCGGGGGCGCTCCCTGCTCACGCCGGCCTACAACAGCGGGCCGAACGCCGCCGCTCTCCTCGCGCACACGGTGCCGCTGGGCCAGGGGCTCATCAGCCTCGTGATCGCCCACGAGCAGCCGCTGATGGAATCCCGCGTGTCCCAGAACCCGGGCCAGCACAAGGCCATCGACGCCGATCTCGGCGTGAGGACGGACGCCATGATCGCGGTGCCGCTCTACTTCCTGCGGCGCTGCCGCGGGGTGCTCTCGTGCGTGAAGCTGCGGCCAGCCGGCGCGCCTCCGGCCGATGCGCCCGCGGAATTCCCGCCGGAGAGCCTCGCCGTGATGCAGCGGCTCGCGCGCACGATCGAACTCGCGCTCGACTTTCATTTCCTGGCGCGCGTCACCGGCTACGACGACCCATGAGACGAGCCCGCTCCGCCGCGCCGCCACCCGCGGATTGGGTGGACCTGAAGGAAGCCGACCGCCACCTGCGCACCGGCAAGGGCCGGGGCGTGCGCATCGCCATCATCGACTCGGGGATAGACGTGACCAACCCGGCCTTGGCCAGCCTGCGCCTGCGCCACGACTTGGCCGTGGAGGACGACGGCGGATTGCTGCGCGCGCAGCCCGGCGGCGGACGGGACGTGAACGGTCACGGCACGGCGCTTGCCTGGATCATCCGGCAGCTCGCGCCGGAGGCGGAGATCGGGAGCTTCCGGGTGCTCGACCAGTATCTGAACGCCCACACCGGCGTGGTGCACGAGACGGCGATGCTGGCGATCTCGCTCGGCTACCACATCCTGAACTGCTCGTTTGGCTGCGGCATGGCCGAGAAGCTGGGCCGCTACAAGAGCTGGGTGGACAAGGCCTACGTGGAGGGCGTCCATGTGGTCGCCGCCTGCAACAACCAGGAATTCACGCGCCCGGAGTGGCCGGGGCATTTCCCCTCGGTGATCACGGTGGACTTCGCCGCGGGCGCGAAGTCGAAGGAGATCTATTTTCGATCGGGCAGCCTGGTCGAGTTCGTGGCGCTCGGGCACGCGGACCTTCCGGGGCGCGATGGCGAGCCGCGCCGGATGGTGGGCAGCTCCTTTGCCGTGCCGCGCGTGAGCGCGCTCCTGGCGCGGCTGCTGGGTGGCGTCGGTCTGCTGCCTCCGCTGCTGGCGAAGTCGGTGCTTCGTCGCTTGGCCACACCGTGGACCCCGGAACTGGGAACAGGGCGGCCGACCGGTTGATCCCCCGCCTCACTTTCAAAAGGGCGTGCGCGATACAGGGCTCGAACCTGTGACCCCCACCGTGTCAAGGTGGTGCTCTACCACTGAGCTAACCGCGCAGGGAGCGGAATGATGGAGTGGTTTGGGTTCTGGCGCAAGAGGAATGGCCCCTCGGGGATGGCACCGATGCGCGGGTCGGTCTTTCCGGGCCGATTAGGGAGGAAAGTGCTTCCGCCCGGGATGGACTGCGCCCGCCGTGGGGATGCGGGGTCACCGTCGGGGGACGAATTTCATCCGCTCTGGGCTCCGAACAACCCGCAGGGGATGGGAATCGTCCCCTCACCGGATGAATTTCATCCACCAGGGGGACGAGTTTCATCCCCCGGGCTCTCTTTTTCATCCCCCACCGGATGATTTTCATCCGGCGAGCACCCCGATCCGTCCTTCGAGGGATGGATTTCGTCCCCCGGGCGATGAAAACCACCCCTCGGGCGCTGGATTTCACCCCCTCGCGGACGAAAACCGCCCGTCGAAGGACCAAATCCGCCCTCCGAGGAATCAAATTCGTCCGCTGGGGGATGAAATTCATCCCCCCACCGGATGAAAATCACCGCCCGGGGGATGAAAACCGTCCCCCTGGTGGATGAATTTCATCTGGTGTGGGGATGAGAATCGTCCGGTGGGGAGATGAATTTCATTCGGCAAGGGGGACGAATTTCGTCCGGCCCACCAAGACGGAAGGGACTCGACGAGCTTTCCTTCAATACCGCAGCAGCGTCGTCACGGGCACGAGGGCGAGCTTTTCGCGACCCTTGAGAAATTCCAGCTCGATCAGGAACAGCGCGCCAGCGGTCTCGGCGCCGAGCTTCTCGATGAGCTTCATGGCCGCGGCGGCGGTGCCGCCGGTGGCGAGGAGGTCATCCACCAGCACCACGCGCTCGCCGGGGCGCAGCGCGTCGGAGAGCATCTCCACGGTGCTTTCGCCATATTCGAGCGTATAGGCCACGGACTCGGTGCGGCCAGGAAGCTTGCCGGCCTTTCGAACGGGGATGAAGCCGAGGCCCATCTTGTAGGCGAGGGCCGCGCCGAAGATGAAGCCGCGCGCGTCGATGCCCACGATCTTGTCCAGGCGCAGCCCGGCGGAAAGGATCGCGCGCTCGAAGAGGTCGATCGAGAGCCGGAACGTCGCCGCGTCGGCCAGCAGCGGCATGATGTCCTTGAACAGGATGCCCGGCTTGGGGAAGTCCGGCACGTCGCGCACCGCCGCGGCGAGCGGGGCGAGGTCGGCCGGGGTGATGGCGGCGGTGGGAAAGCTCACGGGAAGAGGAAGGCCTGAAAGCCTCAGGCTTCAAGCTTCAAGGAAGGGAGAAAGGCCGGAAGGAAGGGATTCGCGCGCCGGTGCGTTTTCACCGCGGCCTTTTGGCCCGGCCAGGAAATCATGCCCATCGCGTGACGAAATGCCAGCGGCGCGCGCGATGGCCATCGGGCCAGTCGAAGGGGGTTCAATCCCTTGAAGCCTGAGGCTTTCCGCCCTTTCGGTCCATGACTCCGAACTTCCGTGCGCCCGGAGGCATTCCGGGCGAGGCTCCCCTCTTATGCCATTTCGTGCCCTCGGCCTGCCGGCCGAAATTTTGCAAGCCATCAAGGACGCCGGCTACACCGAGCCCACCCCCATCCAGCAGGCTGCCATCCCGGAGGCGCTCGCCGGGAGCGATCTCATCGGCATCGCCCAGACCGGCACCGGCAAGACGGCCGCCTTCACGCTGCCGATGCTCACCCGCCTGGCGGCGGGAGCGCGCCGCGGCGCTGGCGTTCGCGCCTTGGTGCTCGCCCCGACGCGCGAGCTCGTCGTCCAGATCGAGGAAAACGTCCGCGCTTACGCCCGGCACCTCCCGCAATTGCGCGTGGCCACCGTCTTCGGCGGCGTCGGCGAGCGGCCGCAGATCGCCGCGCTGCGCTCCGGGGCGGACCTCGTCATCGCCACGCCCGGCCGGCTGCTCGACCTCATGGGGCAGCGCTTCGGCGACTTTTCCAAGCTGGAATTCCTCGTGCTCGACGAGGCCGACCGGATGCTCGACATGGGCTTCCTGCCGGACATCCGTCGCATCGTGAAGGCCCTCCCGCGCGACCGACAGACGTTGCTCTTTTCTGCCACCTTCCCGCCGCCCATCGAGGCGCTCACGAAGGAGTTCCTGCGCGACCCGCGCACGGTGCAGATCGGCCGCCGGGCAAACCCGGCCGAGACCGTCACGCAGATCGTCTATGAAGTGCCCAAGCACCTGCGCGGCGCGCTGCTCTCGCATCTCCTGCGCGACCCGAAGATGGACTCGGTGCTGATCTTCTCCCGCACCAAGCACGGCGCGGACAAAATCGCGCGCGTTCTTGAGCGGGACGGCATCACGGCCGCCACGCTCCACGCGAACCGCTCGCAAAACCAGCGCCTGCGCGCGTTGTCCGAGTTCAAGAGCGGCGCCGTGCGCGTGCTCGTGGCCACGGACATCGCCTCGCGCGGCATCGACGTGGACGGCATCTCGCACGTGGTGAATTACGACTTCCCGATGCATGCCGAGGACTACGTCCACCGCATCGGCCGCACCGGCCGCGCCGAGGCGGTGGGCGACGCCATCTCCTTCGTGACCGAGGAGGACCGCGGCGCGCTGCGGACCCTGGAGCGCTTCATTGGTCGCGGCGTGGTGCGCCGGAAGGCCGAGGGCTTCAACTACCAGGCGCCGCCGCCCGCGTTCTCGCCGAGCGATCGCCCGGAGCGCCGGCAATCCCAAGGCGGAGGCCGCAACGGGGGCGGACGCAACGGCAGCGGGCGCTCGCGCTTCTCTTCATCGCGGAGGTAGGAGCGATGGAGGATCCGGCGGGCTTGGTCGAGAACAGCGAGCGGCTTGTTGGCCTCTTCGAGGGCTGGCCGTCGTTCCACGACGCCGAGGTGATTGAGTTCAACCTTTGGCGTGGAGACATTGCGCCGGAGGCGGACCGCTGGGTATTCCCTGTTCTCACCACGCGGATTCACCTGTGGGACACGACGCCGGCGGTGAATGCCGAAGGCCGGTTGGCAACGCGCCGTCACACTCACGCCACGCTGCGCTTCCATGCTTTGGACGACTTCAAGATGGACGGCTTCAATCACCAGAATGCGATCTACGGAATGTCCATCGCCCGCGAGAACTCGCCGGAGCATTCGTTTCTCCGCTTGAGGGTTGTCTTCGAGGGGGCGCACGGCCTGTCTGCGACTTTTCGATGCTCGCGGATTGAGGTGACAGGCGTCGAGCCAGCGCCACCGGAGGACTGAGCGACAGAGGCAACGCACGGCACGGTTGAATTCCCGGCCGGAAAACGGCATGGATGGAGCCCTCTCCCTGATGGACCGCGCCCTTCTCCTCGCCTCGACGCTCTGCTTTCTCGCGGGCTTCGGCGTGGCGATGTTCCTCCTCGGCGCGGGAAGATGGCGGGCCTCGTGGCTCCAATCGGGCGTGCTCGCGGCGGGGTTCGCGCTGCAGACCGGCTTCCTGTGGCTGCGCGGGCAGCAGCTTGGGCGATGCCCGCTCACGAATCTCTTCGAGGTGCTCGTGTTCCTCGCCTGGGCGGCGGTGCTCTTTTATTGGGCGGTGGGCGCGGCTTACCGGCTTTCGTTACTCGGGGCCTTCACGGCGCCGCTGGCTTTCGTTTTGCAGGCCGCGGCGCTGATGTCGCCGCTGGACCATCCGCCGGCCGCGCGCGGGACGGTGAATCCTTGGCTGGAGGCGCACGCGTCGTTCTCGCTGCTGGCCTATGGAGCCCTCGTGCTGGCCGGCGTGGCGGGCGCGATGTATCGCCTCCAGGAGCGCCGATTAAAAACGCACCAGTTGGGCGCGACGTTCTTCCAATTTCCCCCGATCCAGATGCTGGGCGAGACGAACACGCGCTTGCTCCTGCTCGGCTTCGCGTTGCTTACGGTGGGAATGGCGGCGGGCTTCAAGGTGGGGATGTCGCCCTCGCCGTTCAAGATGGGCTGGTCGGTGGGCGTGTGGCTGCTCTACGGCGGGATCGTGGTGGCGCGCTTCGCCGCGCGCTTGGCGCCGCGACGCGTGGCGGGCCTGTCGGCCGCGGCGGCCTGCCTGGCGATCGCGACGCTGTGGGGCATCACGTTCATCGCGGAGAAGCCGCCGGCGAAGAAGCTGCAAGATTCAAGCTCCAAGCTTCAAGGAAGGCCGGAAAGGTCCAAGGGGGAAGACCTGCGGCGCGTCGTCCTTCCGCCGTTTCGGCCGGCTTTCCTCGTTTCTCCTTTTCGGCCTTCCTTGAAGCTTGAGGCTTAAAGCTTCCGGCCCTTCCCCCATGAACCTCATTTGCTTCGGCCTTTCGCACCGCGAGGCCCCGGTGGAAATCCGGGAGCGCTTCGCGCTGGGCGAGGCCGCGGCCGTGGAGGCGGCGCGGCGGCTGCGCGCGACGGCCGGCGCGGAGGGCGAAGCGGTGGCGGTCTCGACGTGCAACCGCACCGAGTTTTACGCCGTGGCGCCGGCCGGCATGGGCGCGCGGGAATTATGCGCGGCGCACTTTCTCGACCCGTCGCTCCACCAGGCGGGCGCGGACCATTTCTACCACCGCGAGGGGCGGGCGGGCGTGGAGCACCTTTTCCGCGTCGTGTGCGGCCTGGAAAGCATGGTGCTCGGCGAGGCGGAAATCCTCGGGCAGGTGAAGCGGGCCTACCAGGCGGCGGCGGCCGGCGGCACCACGGCGCGCTTCCTCAACAAGCTTTTCCAGCGCGCCTTCCAGGTTTCCAAGCTCGTGCGCTCCGGCACCGCCATCACGCGCGGCTCGGTCTCGGTGGCATCGGTGGCGGTCGATCTCGCCGCGCAGATCTTCGGCGACCTCGCCGGCCGCAAGGTGATGATCCTCGGCGCGGGCGAGACCGGGGAGCTGACTGCGCGCAACCTCCTGTCGCGCGGCGTTCGCTCGCTCTTCGTTTCGAACCGCTCGTTTGACCGGGCCGCCCACCTCGCCGCCGAGCTGGGCGGGCGCGCGGTGCATTTCGACGCTTGGCCGGAAGAGATGCGCGACGTGGACATCATGCTTTCCTCGACGGCCGCGCCGCATCCCATCGTCACGGTCGAGAAGTTGAAGGCCGTGATGGCGCGCCGGTCGGACCGCCCGCTTTTCGTCATCGACCTCGCCGTGCCGCGCGACGTGGAAGCGGCCTGCAATGACCTCGAGGGCGTCTATCTCTACGACATCGACTCGCTCCAGTCGCTGGCTGCCGAGGCGCTCCAGCGACGCCGCGGCGAGGTGGCCGCGTGCGAGGCGCTGATCGCCGCGCACGTGGATGAGTTCTCCGCGTGGCTCGCCCGCGAGGTGCCGCGCGCCGAGTGGGCCGAGTTCCTGCGGGGCCGCCGGGAGCAGATGCTGCAGAATTGCCGATTGCCAATTTCCGATTGCCGACTGGCTGGCGCGGAAATGCCTGACGCCAAGCCGGCTGCGCTCGACGCCTCGGGCGCTCCCGTCTGGTCTTCGGGCCGCTGATCCGTCTTGCGCGTGCTGCCATCCTCCATCTTCCATCCTCCATCTTCTTTGATTCTCGGCACCCGCGCCTCGGCCCTCGCGCTCGCGCAGACGCGGCTCACCCAGGCAGCGCTCGCGGGCGTGGCGAAGTCCGCGATGCGCGAATACCAGACCACGGGCGACAAGCGCCTCGACCTTTCGCTCGCCGCCGCCGTGGGCTTGGAGGCCGCCGGCAAGCTCGACAAGGGCCTCTTCACCAAGGAGCTCGAGAACGCGCTGCTGGCCGGCGAGATCCACGCCGCCGTCCACTCGCTCAAGGACCTGCCCACGGCCAATCCGCCCGGCCTCGTCGTCGCCGCCGTGCTGCCGCGCGCGCCGGTGGAGGATGTCCTCATCCTCTCGCCGCGTCTCACCGGCCTGACGGCTCCTGCCATCTTCCATTCTCCATCCTCCATTGCCCCGCCCACCCTGGCTGTCTCGCTTCGCTCGGCTCTCTCGGTCCTCCCCCCCGGCGGCATCGTCGCCACCTCGTCGGTCCGCCGGCGGCTCCAGCTCCTCGACCACCGGCCGGACCTCCGGGCCGTCGAGGTGCGCGGCAACGTGGGCACGCGGCTGGAGAAGCTGCGCGCGAGCGCCGAATGGTCTGGGATGCTCCTCGCGCGCGCCGGGCTGGAGAGGCTGGGCTTTGATCTCTCGCCCGGCTTCATCGAGGTGAGGGGCGAGCGGCTGCCCATCGTGATATTGCCGGCGGAAACGATGCTCCCGGCGGCTGGCCAGGGGGCCATCGCCTTGCAGGCGCGGGCCGACGATTCCGGCACGCTCGCCGCGCTGAAGGCGGTGAATCATTTCCCCACCTTCGCGGCCGTGACGGCCGAGCGGGAACTGCTCCGCTTGCTCGGTGGCGGCTGCCAGGCGCCGGTGGGCGCGCTGGGGACCGTGGACGACGCGGGCGGCCTCCTGCTGCGCACGGTGGTCTTCCCGGCCGACGGCGGCCCGCCCCGGCGCGCGGAAGCCCGCGGCGAAGCCCGTCATGCGACAGCCGTCGCGCGCGACGCCGCGGCGCGGCTTGGTATGCTGGGGGATGAAGAAAACCAAGGCTCCCGCGTCGCCTGATTCCGCGCCCAAGACTTCTGCCGGCACGGGGATTTGCTGGCTTGTCGGCGCGGGGCCGGGCGACCTCGGGCTCGTCACGCTGCGCGCCAAGGAGTGCGTCGAGCAGGCCGACGTGGTCATCTACGATTACCTTTGCAATCCTGCCATGCTCGCCTGGGCGCGAGGGGATGCCGAACTGATCTACGCGGGCAAAAAATCCGGCCAGCACACGCTGCCCCAAGGCGGCATCAACGAACTCCTGGTCGAGAAAACGCGCGCCGGGAAGAAGGTCGCGCGACTCAAGGGCGGCGACCCCTTTGTCTTCGGCCGGGGCGCGGAGGAAGCGCAGGCGCTGCACGCGGCCGGCCTCGCGTGGGAAGTGGTGCCGGGCGTGTCGTCGGCCATCGCCGGGCCGGCCTACGCGGGCATCCCGGTCACGCACCGCGATCACACCGTGCAGCTCACGGTGTTCACCGGCCATGAGGATCCGACGAAGGGAGCGGGCGTCGCCGACTACGCCGCCCTGGCGAAGACGCCGGGCACGCGCGTGATGCTCATGGGCGTGGAGCGCTTGCCGGCCGTCACGGAGCAATTCCTCACGCACGGCGCCGACCCGGCCACGCCCGTGGCGCTCGTGCGCTGGGCCACCACCGGCCGCCAGCAGACGCTCACCGGCCGGCTCGACGACATCGCGCGCCGCGCCGAGGAGTTCGGCTTCGAGGCGCCGGCCGTGGCCGTGTTTGGCAGCGTGGTGAATCTCCGGGAGGAATTGAACTGGTTCGAGCGCCGTCCGCTCTTCGGGAAGCGGGTGGTCGTTACCCGGACGCGCGCGCAGGCCGGCGGCCTGTCGTCGCGGCTCGCCGCGCTGGGCGCGGAGGTGTTGGAGCTGCCGACAATCCGCATCGAGCCGCCGGCTGACATGCGCGCCTTCGCTGAACTGGTGATGGACGCGCACTCCTACGACTGGCTCATTTTCACCTCGCCCAACGGCGTGCAGGTCTTCTTCGACACGTTCTTCAAGCTCTACCCCGACGCCCGCTCGCTGGGCGGCCCGCGCATCGCCGCCGTCGGCCCCGCCACGGCGCAAAAGGTGAACGAGTATCGCTTCGCCGCCGATCTCACGCCGCGCGAGTTCGTGACCGAGGGATTGATCAAGGCCTTCGAGGAGGAGACCTCGCTCGACAACCTCAAGCTCCTCGTCGTGCGCCCGGAGAAGACCCGTGACGTGCTCGCCGCCGCCTTGGACAAGCGCGGCGCCATCGTGGACCAGGCCATCGGCTACCGCACCGTGCCCGAGACCCTGGAGAACGATCGCACCGGCGCGCTGGCCCGCTTTCGCGACGAGGGTGCGGACGTGATCACCTTCGCATCGTCCTCGGCGGTGGAGAATTTCCTCGCGCTCAAGCTGCCGCGCCCGGCCGGGATGAAGATCGCGAGCATGGGTCCGGTGACCTCCCGCACCCTGCGGGACGCCGGCCTGCGCGTGGACATCGAGGCCCCGGAGGCGACCCTCGACGCCTTCGCCGCCGCGATCGCGGCAGATCTTTCGGGCGCGAAGTAAGATCAGGCACGGAGGGCACGAAAAAGAAAATCGGAGGCGATGTTTTTTCTCCGCCTCCGTGCCCTCCGGGCCTCCGTGGCCATCCCGTTGGCGGCGGAAGGGGGAGGATTGGCGCAGAAATCGCTTTTCCCCGGCGGCGCGCCCGCGCACACTCGCCCGTCCCCGCCGCCGTCATGGATGAATTCGCCCGCGAAATGCAGCAGCTTTCCACCCTCGCGGAGCAAACCGCGGCGGCGCGGCCCAAGCCACCTCCCACGGAGTCTGGCCTCGGCGCACCGCCCGTGCAGCTCGGCCTGGAGGCCGTTTCGCGCGGGGTGACCGAGAACAACCGGGTCATTCACCGCCTTTCCGAGGAAATCGCCGCGCTCGCCGCCCGGCCCGCGCCTGAGCCATCGGCCGACCCGGCACCGGCCCTCGAACGGATGGCGAAGGCCGTCGAGTCGCTCCAAGCCCAGCTCCAGCGCATGCAGGCCGTCGAGTCGGCCAACCAGAAGCTGTTCGATTCCCTGCACGAGGAGTTGAAGCAATACCGCGACGCCTTTCTCTTCGACGTGATGCAGAAGCCTTTCGTGCGCGATCTCACCGCGCTCGCGGACGACTGGGATGCACTTCGCCGCCAAGTCCGCGCGCGCGCCACCTCGCTGCCGGCCGAGGCCGCCTCCGAGCGGGACTTCCTCGGCAAGCTCACCGCCAACCTCGAGAACACCACCGCCCACTTCTACGAGGTGCTCGTGCGCCTGGAGGTGGAACCTTTCGATACCAAGCCCGGCGAGCCGATGGACATGCGCCGCCACAAGACTCTCGCCGTGGAGCCGGCTGGCTCGGCCGCGGAAAACGCCACCGTGGCGCGCTCGCTGCGCTGCGGGTTCACTTGGCGCGAGCGCGTGCTCCGGCCCGAGCAGGTGGTGATCCGGCGCTGGACGCCACCCCCGGCCCCGCCTCGTCCCCCGCCGGAGTCAATCCCCGTCGCCGCCGAAGCTTCTCCACCGGAC
>CALMOL010000462.1 GCA_937871685.1 uncultured Verrucomicrobiota bacterium | reverse complement strand
AACCCCCGCCAAAACACCGCGCCGCCCGACCGCGGATGCGAACCTGCTCGTCCCGGCGGATCAGCCGGCCCACGGGTGGTATTGGTTCGTGCTGTCGTTTCCGCCGCACTTGGTGCGGCAATACCTGGAAGCTTTCGACGTGCAGCCAGGTCAGCTCGTGCTCGATCCGTTCTCCGGCACGGGCACCACGGTGGTGGAGGTCAAGAAACAGGGCATCGCCGCGGCGGGGCTGGAGGCACATCCGATGGCCCATTTCGCCGGCTCGACCAAGGTGCGCTGGGAAGTGCCGGCAGCGCGGTTGGCGGAAGCTGCCCACCGGGTGGCTGATGCCGCGCTCGCGGAGCTGGAGAGCACGGGAATCTTGGATGATTCGCAGGGCCTCCTTCTCGGGGAGCCGACTCTTTTCCTGCGGCGCCTGCCAGAGGACACGGCCAAGCTGCTCCCCGCCGATTCGATCTCGCCCGGCTGCTCCACAAGACGCTCGTGCTGCTCGTCGACGCCATCGCCGCGCACGCGCCGCCAGACTGCCGCGATCACCTCCGGCTCGCCCTGGCGAAGTGCCTCGTCGGCCCCGTTGGCAATCTTCATTTCGGCCCCGAGGTCGGCGTCGGCCCGGCGAAGCCAGACGCGCCCGTGGTTTCCGTCTGGCTCGAAACGGTGCTCGGCATGGCCGACGATCTCCGGATGCTTGCCGACCGCGCTGACGTGCCGGCCTCTTCCCGCATCCATCCGCGCGACCGCCCCGCGCGGCGAGGAATGGATCATCCGCCCAGCCGGACGGTCCCAGTATCAGTTCGCGCTGGTGAAGGAATGGTCGGTGACTCCGAATCCTCACCTCTCGAGAATCAAGGTGCCGGATTCGACTCCCGGCCTCGTGGCGAGATATGCCCTGAGCGACGAGCAGGCCTTGCTCGCCCGCCTCGTGGGAACCGCCTGATCGATGTGTTCCTTGGGCTCGTCTGCCACTCGCTGCAAAACCACCTGCGCACCACTGTCAGGGGCATCGGCCAGATGGAGACGGACGAGCTTTACGTCGGCGTCGACCGTCGCGGCGCGCACTACGTCGTGCCCGTCCAGGCCAAGGGCGGGCGCGACAAGATGAGCGTGGTGCAGATCGAACAGGATCTCGCGATGTGCGCCGAGAAGTTCCCCGCACTCGTCTGCCGGCCGGTCGGCGCGCAGTTCGCGGGCGACAATACGATCGCGCTGTTCGAGTTCGAGACGAGCGGGGACGGCGTGTCCGTGCGCAGCGAGCGGCATTATCTGCTGGTGCCGCCGGACTAGGTGGCGAGCGAAGACCTCGCGCGCTACCGATTGCCTGAGGCCGGGGGCTGAGTCGCACCGACAAGCCGGGGCTTGAGGGGCCGAACGAAGCCAAGATCCAAAGTCATCTGTCACGAGTTGCCGCTTGACCCCTTTCCTCCGCCGTGGCCGGGTAGTCGTTCGTGACCGTGGGATTTCCAGTGATCAAACCGGCCGGCACGGCAGCTCCGAGGATGGTCATCCCGATGAAGTTTCGTCGCGTCGGCATGGGCTTTTCGGTCAGATGCCCTGGCCGCCGGAGACTTCGATGCGTTGCGCGTTCACCCAGCGGTTGTCCTCCGACAACAGGCTTGCGATCATTGGTCCGATGTCATCGGGCAAACCGGCGCGACCGAGCGCGGTCATGCCAGCGAAGAGCTTGTTCACGTCAGGATTGTCGCGCACGGCTCCGCCGCCAAAGTCCGTCTCGATTGCGCCCGGTGCCACCGTGTTGACCGCAATCCCGCGACCGCCCAGCTCCTTGGCCATGTATCGCGTGAGCACCTCGACTGCACCCTTCACCGCCGCGTAAGCCGCGTAGCCGGGAAACGATGTCCGGGTAAGTCCAGAAGACAGATTCACGATGCGCCCACCGTTCGCGATCAGCGGAAGCAACGCTTGAGTGAGGAAGTAAACGCCCTTGAAGTGGACGTTAACCAAGCCATCGAACTGTGTCTCGGTCGTTTGCTCGATCAAAGCGTAGTCGCCGTGACCAGCATTGTTTACGAGATGGTCGAAGGTGTTGCGCTGCCACTTCTCGCGCAACTTGCTCCTCAATTGGTCGGCGAATGGAGCGAAGACGGACACCTTCCCGGTGTCGAGCTGGAGGGCGACGGCCTTGCGTCCCAAGGCCTCGATTTCGGCCACGACGGTTTGCGCCTCTTCGGAGCGACTTTGGTAGGTGATGACGACATCACCGCCGTGGCGAGCGATGCTGAGGGCGGTATTGCGGCCGAGTCCTCGGCTGGCACCGGTAACGAGTGTAATCTTGGTCATGTTCAGGGTTCTTTCTTCTGAGCACGCAGTCTAGATGGCCCGCCTTGCCGCATCCTCGAAGTCTCTTGCCGCTTCCTCCAAAGTGGCACGTCGCGTTGGATGAATCAGAGCAACGCCCGATTCCTCACGGCTTCCGTATCCTTGACGGGCGGCAAGCCGAACATTCGGCCATACTCCCGCGTGAAGTGTGGCACGCTTTCGTAACCAACCGCGAAGGCCGCGCCGCTTGCGGACACTCCTTCAGCCAACATCAGCCGGCGCGCCTCAATGAGACGCAATTGCTTCTGGAACTGCCGCGGCGTGAGCGAGGTCACGGACTGGAAATGATGGTAGAACGACGAAGGGCTCATTCCTGCCACCCCTGCCAAGCGATCAACCGGCAGCGGCCGCGTGAACTCCGCTCGAATCACCGCGACCGCGCGCGCGATCCGTTGGGCGGGGCCGTTTGGCCAGCCAAGCCGGCGAATCGCCTCCCCATGGCGGCCGGCCAAGAGCCAGTAGTGCAGTTCGCGCACGAGTTGCGCGTGCAGCAACGGCACCGACGCCGGGCGATCCAAGAGCCGCATCAACCTCAAAGCCGTATCGGCGACCTCAGCATTGGTCGGCTCGGCTCGCACAGACGCGCCCTCGGCCACTGGCACGGCCTTCATCTCCACCGTCAGGTCTGCAATCACCGACGGGTCCAAGTCCAAGACAAGCGACAAATACGGTCTGGCAGTGCTCGCTCGCGTGATCTGGCTCACCGTCGGCACGTCGGCTGTGATCAGGAGAGAATCCCCGCCGTGGAACGTGAGGGTCTGCTCTCCCGTCGCCACATCCTTGCTTCCCTGGAGCACGAGACAGACGAGCGGTCGAGTGATCGCGTAAACCAGCTCGGTGGGCGCGTTTGAACGGATCGTGGTCAGGCCACGAATGGGGGTTTGGGCAAGGCCGGTTGGGTCGGCGCACACCTCCACGTGACGGCGAACCGCTTCGAGCAGCTTGTAAGTCATGCCGTGATTCTCACTCCGAAGAGGATCATTCTCTGCGAATGGGGACAAGCGGAGTGACCGCTCGCCCTCGAATTGGCGAGCACGTGCACGGGCACAAACCGCACGAACATCACGACCATGAGCTACATGCTCACGGGGAAGGCGACCACGTTCCCCGCTCTCATGTCAAGTCGGGGGGACAACCGGGCACCGCAGAATAGCGCGGCCCAAGCGGCTCCTGCCTCCACTTCCAAAGCCCGCGGCTGCACTTCTTTTGCTTGCGCCTCCACTTTCAAGGCCCGCGGCTTCGCTTTCATCGTTTGCGCTCGCACAAAAAAGGTCCGCGCCTGCCCTTCCAAAGTCTGCGCCTTCACTTTGAAAGTTCGCGGCTGCACTTCGGAAGCGCGCGCCTGGACTTTCAGGGTGCGCGCTTCCACTTCCAAAGTCTGCGCTCACACAAAAAAGGTGCAGCGTTGCACTTTCAGAGTGGGCGCTTCCACTTCCAAGGTGGACGCCTCCTCTTTGGAAGTGCCCGCGCGGAGACCCGGGGTGGACGGCTCCGCCTCCGGAGTGCTCGCGCGCGCCTTTTGGGTGCGCTCGCCCGCTTCCAAAGCGGAGCGTTGCGCTTCGAAGGCGGAACTCCGCACTCCGGGAGGGCCCGGTTCCACTTCGGAGGGGCCCGGCCGCACTTCCGAAGTGGTCGCGTAGCGCGCCGCGGCCTGCCGGAGGCGCTCGGCCACCTTCTGGCGCAGGGCGGGCGGCTCGATGACCTCGGCGTGCTCGCCCCAGCCCAGGACCCAGCGCTCCAGCTCGACGTTCACGGCCACCTCCATGCTCAGCTCGGCGCTCCCCTCCCCGGCCGGCTCCATCCTCTGGGAGGAATGCAGCCTTTGCTCCTCGGTGACCCGCGCGGCGGCGCCCTCCAGGCGCACGCGCACGGCCTCGGGCGTGCCGCCGAAGATGCCGATGGATTGGTCCAGCTTCTCGCGCAGCGTCGTGCCTTCCTCGGGTCTCCAGGGAGCGCAGGTCGCGCCGGACCGTGCGCTCCGTGACGGAGAGGGCTTTGGCCAGATTGCGCGTGGTCCAGGCGCGGCCGGCCTTCATCTCCTCGTGGATCCAGCGCACAGGCGCGAGTGGCCCACCATTGAGCGCCGGGAATGGCCCGCGACCGAGCAGCATTTCGCCTTCGTTGGGAAGCCAAGGCAACCACGGTGGCGAGGAGAGTCGAGCTTTCTCGCCCGGCCCCATTCGAGCAATCGTCGTCAGCGGCCGGCCTGGGCGAAATGCCGTCGCACCAGGGCGCGCGCATGGTCCCAAAGCGTCCTTGATCCGCCCGCGATCACCGGGCCGTAGCGCTCGCAGACCTGCGGTTCGGACACTCGGTTCTCGGTCCAGGTGCCACCTCCCGTCAGCGTGTTGAGCAGCAGGGGCTGCAGTCGGTCGAGCGCCTTGGCAAACTTGGCCTCCGGGGTTTCTCCCGCCTCGAACTCGCGCCACAGGGCGAGCAAGCGCGTCGCCTGGTCGTTCGGCAACAGGCCGAAGAGGCGCTCGGCCGCCTTGGCCTCCGCCACTGCGAGCGCGGCCTTGTCCTGGACGCCGTGCATCGGCGAGTCGCCCGCGTCGATCTCCACGATGTCGTGGATGAGCAGCATCGAGATGACCTTGCCCACGTCGAGGCCACCGGCGTCGTCCGCCAGGACCAAAGCGAACATCGCCAGGTGCCAGGAATGCTCGGCGGAGTTTTCCCGACGGCTGCGGTCCACAAGGGTGGACTGCCGGACGACGGATTTCAGCGCGTCGATTTCGGCCAGGAAGGCCAGTTGATCGGTGAGGCGGTGTTTCATGGGTCGAGGGGTCATGGGGGGCCGGGATGGAACTCGAACCATCTGCTCGCCACAGGCTCCGTCGCCCGCGAAGCGTGCCTCACGTTGGCCTCCGCACGCGAGCGCGCGGTCGAAGCGCCTGGCGCGCTCAGGGCGCCACCGGCAAAGCTTGGATGCAGGCTCAGCCAGGAGGAAGCGTGGGGATTTTACCCCAATCCCTTTCCTTTCGACTTGAGGGGCGCGCGAACCGCGGCGTGTATGGCGCGCGCCCAAGAAGCCGGTGATGATCCTCGATCCCGACCTGCCCAAGACCCGGCAGTTCCCGCTCGACCCGGAGACGGGCAAGCTTTGGAAAGAGCGCGACGCCGAGCTCTCCGCGTGCCGGACCGCGCTGCAGTTTTGCCGGACCAAGAAGGACCGGAAGGCGTGGGAGAAACTGATCCTGCTGCTTTCCGAGGGCGTCACGTTCCGAGAGGTGCCCTACCTCAGGGAGGCCGAGGTGGTGATCGGCCCCGATCCCCTTGAGAGCCGCCTCTTTTTCTGCCACCCGGAGACGTGGGAGGGGATGTCGCCGGAGCAGAAGGAGCGCTTCGAGATGGAATGGGTTGAGTGAGCGCGAGTCGGGAGAAGGGACAGCGGATCGGCTGGGGGGCGATGAATGACGATTCGGTGCAGACGCCAAAGCGTTTTCGATCCAGGTGGTCGCACCCGCGGGCGACGGCTTGCGGAGAGGCGCCGGCGTTTTGGAGGGCGGGGGCAAGCGTCAGCGCGACACCGCGTTGGCATGAAGGCGCGGCTTTGCCGTCGAAAGCGGTGTCGCGCTGACGCTTTTCACCGCCCTCCAAAGCCTTCGGCTGACCTTGCGGGGCAGGCCGACCTTGGGCGGATGCGACACGTCGGATCGAAAACGCTTTGAAGCCACCGGCAGAGATGCCGGCGTGAGCGTTGCCATCCACCTTGGAGGCAAGCCCGGCGGGAGCCCGCCGCGGCCTGGGGCATTGGCGCGGCGCCGCGCCCCGTCTGCTCACTTGCCGCCGGGGACATCGAGGCCCGGCCGCCGGCGGCCCGCGCCGGGGGCGCGGGAGCCGTCCTTGGCCGGTCCGAAGCCGGACGCCAAGTCGGCGGCGATGGCGTCCAACCACGCGTAGCCGTAGTAGATGGCGTCGTAGCTGTTCAACGCCCGGAACGACGTGAGGGCGGCACTGGCAGGTGGAAATGGCGGCCCTGCCGGCGACGAAGATGCGCGCGGTCGGATCGTCAAGGTGTGGGGGCCGCCGGCCCGATCCTGTTAGTTCCTATACCGGTATGACGTCACTGCTTTTCGCGATCCAAGGGCGTGAGATGGCTTGCGCGCGCGGTGCAGAAAGCCGCCCCAACCATCCACAAGACATGAACGACAAAATGAAGGCGGTGCTCATCCGCGAATACGGCAACAACGACGTGGTGCAGATCGAGGAAGTCGATCGGCCGGAGCCCAGGCACGGCGAGATCCTGCTGAAGGTTCACACGGCCGGCGTGAACCCGGTCGATTACAAGATCCGCAACGGGGCTGGCCAGCGCCTGGGCATGACCCTGCCCATTCCCATGGGCGGCGAGCTGGTCGGCACGATCGAGACGCTCGGGCCGGGCGTCGATGGTTTCGAGCCGGGCGACGCCATCTTTGGCATGGTGCACACCGGCGCATTCGCCGAATACGCGGTGGCGAAGGCGGCCGACATGGTGCGGACGCCAAGCAATCTCGACTTCACCCAGGCGGCCGCCCTCCCGCTGGCTGGCTCCACCGCGTGGCAGGCGCTCTTTGACGAAGCCGGGCTCGCGGCCGGTCAGCGCCTCCTCATCACGGCCAGCTCGGGCGGCGTCGGGTCGCTGGCGATCCAGTTCGCGAAGGCCAGGGGGGCTCACGTCACCGCCGTGGCCTCGGCGCGGAACGAGGAATTTGTCCGCGGCCTCGGCGCGGACGAGTTCATCGATTACACCAGCCAGCCCTTCGAGCAGGCGGCCCGCGACATGGACGTCGTGTTTGACACGGTGGGAGGCGAGGCCTTCCAGCGAGCTTTCCAGACCCTGAAGAAGGGCGGCTTCATGGTCACGGTGGTGGCGTTCCCCGAGGATGAAGCCAAGCGCCATGGGGTGAGGGTGACGCGATCCTTCACGCGGCCAAGCGCGAAGAACCTGACGGCAATCAAGGATCTCGTCGAGGCGGGCAAGGTGAGGCCGAACGTCGATGCGGTGCTGCCATTCGCCGAGATCAGGAAAGCGCTGGCTCTTTCCGAAGGAGGTCGTGCCCGCGGCAAGATTGTTTTGCGGGTCGCGGCGTGACAGGGCGTCCCCAATCCGGCTCAGCCGACCGCGGCGCCGGTGGCGGAAACGCCCCGGTCGCTCGCGGAAGGCCTTCGGTTTGGGCGGAATCGAACGTCTCGCGCGGGTTGGGTCGGGCTCGTCCAACCGCGGCGCGGAGGCAAGGAATACACGCGCGGAAGGAAGCTCCCCCGTTGGATAGAAAAAGCTCGGCGCCGCGACCATCGGGCTGGAACCGAACCGCAAGAGCGCCGGCGGCATCCCGTGACCACGACCCACCCGCATGAGTCTGACGCCCATCAAGGACCGGAATCCCCTCGGGGATTACCTCAAGGACCGCCGCGCGAAGCTCGACCCGGCCTCGCTCGGCCTGCCGGCGATGCGGCGGCGGACGCCGGGGCTGCGGCGGGAAGAAGTGGCGCAGCGCGCCCACGTCAGCGCCACGTGGTATACGTGGCTGGAGCAAGGCCGGGGCGGCGCGCCCTCCGCCGACGTGCTCGACCGGCTCGCGCGGGCCCTGGCGCTCGCGCCCGTGGAGCGCGAGCACCTCTACCTGCTGGCCCAGGGCCGGCCGCCGGAGGTCCGCCCGCCCGCGCCCTCGTCCAGGATTTCGCCCCGGCTGCAGCGGGTGCTCGACGCCCTGGAAACCAGCCCGGCGCTGCTGAAGGACGCCGCGTGGGACGTGCTCGCGTGGAACGAGGCGGCGGCCGCGGTGCTGATCGACTACGCGAAGCTCCGGCCGGAGGAGCGCAATGTCCTGCGGCTGGTTTTCTGCCATCCGCGGATCCGCGCGAAGATGCCGGACTGGGAGCGCACCGCGCGGTTCGTGGTGGCGACGTTTCGCGCGGGAATCGCCCGCGCGGGCACGCCGGAACGGGCCCGCGCCCTGGTCGAGGAGCTGAGCCGCCAGAGCCCGGAGTTCGCGGCGATGTGGACCGATCACGCCGTGGCCACCCACGGCGAGGGCACGAAGCGCGTGCAGCCCGAGCACGGCGGTCTGATCACGCTCGAATATTCTTCCTACGCGATCGACGGCCAGCCGGGCCTCGGCATGGTGATCTACACCCCTGCGACGCCGGCGGACGCGCGGCGGGTCCGGTCGTTGATCGCGCGCGGGCGGGCCGCCGCCTGGGACGGGGCCGGTCGCGATGGGTCGGGAGCGCGGTCCGGGCTCACGCCTCGTCGGAGCAGTCGTCCGCCAGGCGCTCGATCTTGATGAGGTTCGTGGTGCCGGAGACTTGGTAGGGGGTGCCGGCGATGGCGGTGATGAGGGCGCCGGGCTTCAGGCCGAGCGCGGCGCGCGCGTGGGTGCAGGCCAGCTCGGCCATGTGGGCGGTGCCGCGCACCGGCTCGACCAGGGCGCTTTCCACGCCCCACGAGAGCGCCAGGCGACGGCGGATGGCCGGGCTGGGGCACAGGGCGAGGATCGGGTGCGAGGGGCGGTGCGTGGACACGCGGCGCGGCGTGGAGCCGCTCATGGTGTAGGCGACGATGGCCTCGCAGCCGAGCGACTCCGACATCATCGTGGCCGCGTGCGCGACCACGTCCTCCAGGGTGCCGCGCAAGGGTGCGTCGGGCGGCGGCGGCACCTCGCCCTGCATCCACGCCTGCTCGGCGCGGTGGGCGATGGCGGCCATCGTGGCCACGGTTTCCACGGGATACTTGCCGATGGCGGACTCGCCCGAGAGCATCAGCGCGCTGGTGCCGTCGAAGACCGCGTTGGCCACGTCGGCGGCCTCGGCGCGGGTGGGCTTGGGCGAGGTGGTCATGCTCTCGAGCATCTGCGTGGCGGTGATCACCGGCCGGGCGAGCCGGCGGCACGCGGCGATGATGCGCTTCTGCGCGATGGGCACGTCCTGCGCGCTGAGTTCCAAGGCGAGGTCGCCGCGCGCCACCATCACGCCGTAGGATTCCTGGGCGATGGCCTCGATGTCGTCGAGCCCGGACTTGGTCTCGATCTTGGCGATCACCGGGATGTCGGCGCCGAGTTCCGCAAGCTTGTCCTTGAGCTGGCGCACGTCGGCCGCTTCTTGCACGAAGGAGAGGGCGAGGAAGTCCAAGCCGTGCGCGGCGGCCCATTCCACGTCGAGGATGTCCTTGTCGGTGAGCGCGGGGAGCGAGACGCGCTGGCCAGGCAGGTTGATGCCGCGGCGCGAGGAAAGCTCGCCGCCGCGCACCACGAGGCAGGTGATCTCCGCGCCGCGCACGGACTCGACGGCGAGGATGAGGTTGCCGTCGTCGAGCAGCACGCGCCCGCCGGGGCGGACGTCGCCGGCCAATCCGGCAAAGGAGACCGAGATGCGCGCCGGCGTGCCGGCGACCGGCTCGGGCGTGAGCACCACGGAAGCGCCGTCGGCGAGGGTGATCTTGCCGTTCTCCATCTCGCCCACGCGGATGCGCGGGCCGCGGAGGTCACCGAGCAGCGCCACGGGCCGATTGACGGCCTCGGCCGCGGCGCGCACGCGGCCGATGGTGGCGAGCGTGGCCTCGCGCTGGGCGTGGGAAAAGTTGATGCGCACCACGTCGAGACCGGCGCGGATCATGTCGCGCAGGGTCTGCTCGTGATCGGACGCGGGGCCGAGGGTAGCGACGATCTTGGCGCGCTTGCGGGTAGGGGCGGGGGCGGAGGATTCCATGCGGGAGCGCCGAGAGTGGCGGAGGATGCGGCGGAGAGGAAGGGGAAAGGTGAATCGTGAATGGTGGATCGTGAATCGTAACGGACATGTCACCTGCCAAGGCCGCATAG
>CALMOL010000461.1 GCA_937871685.1 uncultured Verrucomicrobiota bacterium | reverse complement strand
GTGCAGACGTCGGCGGGGCGGCTGATCTTCGCGGAGCTGCGCGGGGCGTCGGCGGGGAACGGGAATGGGGGCGCGGCGGCCGCGCCGAAGGTCAGCCCGCCGGTGCCAGCTCCGGGGGCAGCGCCCCGACGAAACGGGGGTTGAGGCCGGCGCGCCGGAAGGCGGCCTCGATCTGCGCGGCGGAAACATCGACGGGCTCGTCCACCTCGAGATAGACGAGGTCGTGGTTGCGATCGACCTTGGAGCGCAGGCCGGGCAGGGCGGACAGGAGGTGATCGAGTTCCAGGATCTTGTCCATGTCGCGGACGCCGCGGGCGTAGATTTCGAGCTCGATCATGCGGGGAAGGATTCGCCGCGGGCCACGGGAGGGCACAGGAAAAATCAAATTCAGACCCTTAGCGAGCCGCGGAATGCCCGGCCGCTGTAGTAGGACTGCGCACCATTGTGGTAGATGAAGACGCGGCCGAAGCGGCGATCCCCGAAAAGGGCGCCGCCGAGCTGCCTGAACTCGGCGGGTGCCTTTATCCAGCTCGACGACTTCATGTCGAACTCCCCAAGCTTCTGCAACTCATGGTATTGCTCTTCCGTCAAAAGCTCGATGCCCATGGCCTCCGCCATGTCCATGGCGCTGGTCTTCGGCCGGTGCTCTTTTCGTGAATCCAGCGCCTTGCGGTCGTAGCAAACGCTGGTGCGACCCTTGGGGCTTTCGGCCGAGCAGTCGAAGAAGACGCATTCGCCCGTCTTTCGGTCCCAGCCAACGACGTCCGGCTCGCCGCCGGTTTCTTCCATTTCATGGAGGGACCACAGCTTCTCGGCATTGGCTTCCAGCCTGGCCTCGACCTTGGCCCATTCGAGACCTTTGTGGCGCCGGCCATTTTTCTCGAAACGGGCCTTCAGGGTTTTGAGCAGGTCTTCCCGTTGAGCGGGTGACAGTGCCTTTTGAGTTTCCGAGCCTTTCATAGAGATTCCCGTTGAGGGTGGCGCCGCGCTTGACGAAGCGACTCGATCAGGCCGATTTCTTCGATAGAAGTCAAATTACGAGAGGGCCTTTCCACAATCCAATGGCGATCCAAGGGCCCGTGAGATGTGGCAACGGGAGAGGTGAAAGCATCCGCGCGGCGAACGGCGCTCCACCCAGGGGATTTCAGATTCCTTGGCAAAGATCATCGGAGTGAGCGTGGCACGCCTAACGGACCCAAGCCCAGCAACGCCGCAAGGCGGGCATGACCGCCTGGCGGCGCTCGCTGCAACGCGCGGTCAGGCGGCTGCGCGGGACGCCAGCTTGACGAGCCATTCGACCCGCCTGCGCGCTTCGGCCACAGCGCGCTCGGTGCTCCCACAAAGCGAAGCAGAATGGCGGCCGAAGCGGATCACCGCGTGGAATTCCAAGAACACCGCGTGCATTGCATGTATTCGACGCATCCGGTCACTTCACCGTCTTCGCGCACTTCCTTGCGGCGGGGCTCCAGGATGCCCCCGCAATCTTTGGGGCAATCATCGCCGGAGGAATAACCGCCGGTTTCATCTTCGGTTTCGAGGCTCATGATGCGCTGTTTTCTTCGAAGCCGCGCCCCTCCTCGTCAAGGCAGCACCTCGACGCGAAGGCGAAGATAGCGGGTGGGGCTGGAGCCGGAGAGGGGGCGGGCGCCGCGGACCACAAGCTGCTGGTCGGTGTTGACTTTGGTGACGACGGCGGTGCCCTCGGCCACGCTCCACGTCACGAGGTCGGTGGAGGCCTCAACGGCGTAGGTGAGCTTGGTGCGCTTTTGCGCGGGCTTGGTCACGGTCATCGTCACATACTGCTGGCCGGCGTCGGGGGCCACGGTGACAGCGGCGCGCTGGGAGAGGAGCGCGGCGTCGGGCTTGTTTGGATCGAGGTCCAAGGCGAACTCGAGGGCATTTGGAATTCCGTCGCCGTCAGAGTCGGCGGCGGGCGGGTTTTGCGTGGCCGGGAGGAAGCGCAAAGCGGCCCAGCGGGAGTAGTCGAACTCATACACGTCGAGGTTCGTGTGCTGGAGGTATTCGGTGAGGGCGTTGGCGCCGTCGCCGTCGCGGTCGAGGAGGGCGTCAGACGGATCGTATTTGTCCATGCCATGCAGATCCTCATACCAATCGGGGATGCCGTCGCCGTCGGTATCGAGGAAGGGGCCTACCACGGCGAGGTCCACGCGCTCGGTCTTGCCGCGCTGGTTTTCGGTGAAGGTGAAGGCCGTGGCGGCGGGTCCGGTGGGGAAGGACACGGAGAGAGGCGTGTTGCCGTCGAGCGTGACGACGCCGCGCGTGTGGGTGAGCGCCGAGGAGGAGGCGGGCAGCGAGCCGGCCGAAAGAGTGAAGCCGCTGGGCACCTTCTCCACGGGGATCTCCAATCGGTAGGAAAGGTTGCCGGGCAAGTCGGCGAGCTGGGAGCGAACGCGGAAGGCAGGGCCGGTCGCGGGCGTGATGGTCCATTCGATCTGGCCGGCCGTGTAGAGAATGGTGTAGCCGTCGTTGGACTGCGTGATCGAGCCGTAGAAGACGATCGGCGGCTCGGTGAAGCCGGCAGCTGGAAGCACGGCGGGCGCGAGGAGGAGCGCCGAGAGAAGCGCGGCCACGCAAGGAAGCGGAGGCCTCGGAAGTTTCACCGGCTCGGTGCTGGGGAAGCGGACCGTTTCGCCGAGGGACTCGTGCGCCTTGCGGTAAACGACTCGATTCACTTGGCGCGAGGCGCGGCGGCCGGAGGTGACGGCTTTCTCCGCGAGGGCCGCCGCCGAAAGCGGCCGGCGAACCATTCCTTCTTCCTCGCGCCCGAGGGCAGTGATCCCGGCAGCAACGGTGGGGTTCTTGGTTTCTTGTTCCGCCGGCGGCGGCGGAGTTGCCGTCGGGTTCACCGACCTCGGGCGGAGACAGGCGCGGGCCGAGCGAACGGCCGCGGCGAGGAGGAAGGAGAGGGGATTCTTCATGGCGAGGAAGGAGCGCAGGTGGGGGACGCGGTTCGCGAGGGAGGACGCGTCAGTTGCCGGAGTAGGAGTAGGTCTCGAAGAACAGCTTGATGTCGCGCACGCCGTTGCCGTCGCGCAGGGTGGTGGAGCCGGGCAGGAGGCGGCCCTTGATGAAGGTGTCGAGGCCGTTGTTTGGGTCATTGAGCAGCGTGCCGCCGGGGATGATGAGCATCCATTTCGTGTTCCAGACGGAGCGGCCCACGAGGCGGGTGTCGCCCACGAGCTGGGACGAGTTGAGGCCGCCGTCGTGGTAGGCGCGGAAGCGGCTCTGCTGGCGGATGTCGTTGAAGGGAACGTCCACCGAGTCGTTCGTGGGGATCCACGCCGGGTTGAGCAGGTTGGAGGTGCCGATGGGGAAGGGCGTGGGGATGGCCTGGTCCACCACGTCGAACTCGCGCGTGCCCAGCTCGGGATCGTTGGGCGTGCGCAGGATGTCGGTGCCGGCAGGCACGAGATAGACGCGGGGCGTGTTCGAGAGGCCTTGGCCGTCGTAGTTGTCGAACCACACGCCGACCGAGGAGATCTTCGTGGCGAACTGGGAGGAGTCGTAGGACGAGTCGCCGCCGCCCAGGGGCAGGCCGAAGAAGTTTTGCCCGAAGGTCACGGTGGTGGAGAAGGAGATCACCAAGCCCGGCTGCGCCCCGGCGGACTCCGGGGCGAAGGGCCGGCAGAAGCGGCGGAACTCGGGCACGCTCCACAGGTTCGTGACGCGCTGGACCTGGAGCTGGTCGCTCCACGCCTGGTCGGCGGCGAGCGTGTCCGGGGAGCCGTCGGTGGAGGTCGGCAGGATGCGCATCATTTCCGAGCGCAGGGAGAATTGGCCGGTCTCGATCTGCGGGTTGTTGATGCCGAGGCGGCCCTTGAGGACGGCGAAGTTCTGCGAGAGGCGCGCGAGCGGATCGGACAAGCCGTTGACGCCGTTGACGGGCGAGCCATCGCCGGCAAACTGGCCAAGGGCGCGCTCGCGCACGATGTCGGTGAGGAACTTGCGGCCGGCGGTGGACGAGGTGCCGAGCTGCACGGTCTCGTAGTCGTAGGCGGTGGCGGCGAGGTAGGTGTAGCGCGCGGCGAGGTCGAAGGCGGCGCGATACTTTTGCAGCGAGTCGTTCCGGAAGAGCCGGAAGGTCATGTCCTGATAGCGGTTCTGCTGCACGGCGCCGGCGACCCGGCGACGGAAGAGGAGGCGCTCCTCGAGCACACGCTGGCCCTCGGCGAGGAGGGCCTGATACTGGCCGCTGGCGTCGCGCAGGGACTGCTGGAGATTGAAGAGGTCGAGCCGGAGGCCGACCTCCTCGCGCAGCAGGGCCTCGATGACCTTGATCTGCTGCTTGGCCTCGAGCGAAGCCTCGAGCTGCTGGATCTCGATGTTCGTGGTGAGGGAGACGCGCTCCTTGGCCAGCTCGATGGCGTTGGCGGCGATGTCGCTCACGCCGGCGGAGGCCTGAAGGGTGGCGTAGATGGCGTTGGCGGTGATGGTGATGGCGCCGCGGATGGCGGAGGTGGCATCCGTGGCGAGGCCGACGACCTTGGGGATGCTTTCCACGGCGCCGTCGGCCACGCCGTCGATGATGGCGGCGGTGGTATTCAGCGCGGTGCTCAGGCCCTGGAAGACGCCGATGGCGGCGTTCATGCTCGTGATTTGGCTGCGCTCGCGGTCGAGGATGTTGAGTTGCTCGGCGCGGATGCCCTGCTGGGCGAAGAGGAGGTCGAGCTGGTCGCGGATGTTGGCGAGGTGGTTGTTGTAGTCGAGCAGGCCACGGCGCAGCTCGGCCTCGGCGCGCACCATGTCGGAGATGCCTTGCTGGAGGCGGCCGGGGGCGCGGCGCTGGCCCCACGCGGCGGGGGCGACGAAGGACCACGAAGCCGCCGTGGCGAGGGGGAACGGGACGGTGAGAATGGATCCGTTGGTCGATGAGCCGGGCGCGTCGCTGGCGAAGTAGGGGCTCAGGACGGCATTGAAGTCGCCCGGCGCCTGGGGGCTGCCGCCGGCGGCGCGAAACTCCTGCGCGAACGACGCGAAGAACCCGGAAACGGCGGTGTCAGGCACCACGCTGTTGCCGCTGACCTGGGTGACGGGGACGTAGTTGTAGTGGTAGAGGTCCGGGCCGTCGTAGCCGGTCGGGTAGGTCTTGCCGCCGCCGACGTCGCCGGCGTAGGGATAGCCGAAGATCTCGATGAGGCGGTTGCGGAAGTCGAATTCCTGGCCGTTGGACTCCTCGGCGAACTGGTTGGCCGTGAGCTGCGTCTGGCGCAGCCGGTTGGTCAGCTCGGAGGCGTAGTCGAAGACACCGCGCGCGTTGTTCACCGCGGTCATGGCGCGGCCGAAGACTTGCTCGAAGTGCGTGGCGGCGGAGCCGATGGTGAAGAAGTTCGGGTCGATGTCGAAGGAGATCGCGCCGGGGGTGAGGCCGAGGGGATTGAGGCCCTGGTCGGCGGCGTCCATCTGCGCCTGCACCTTGGCGTAAGCCGCGGCGATTTTTCCGAGGTCGGAAACGGTGGTGCGGTCGATCTTCTGCAGGCCGCTCGGCGCGGGGCTGTTCGGGTTGGTGAGCAGGTGCGCGTGGACGGCGGGCAGGATGGCATTGGCCGCGGCCCAGTCGAGGAAGGCGCCCTGGCCGGCGCGGCGGCTCCATTCCTCCACGCCCCAGGCGCGGGTGGTGTTCGCGTCGCGGTAGCCCTGCCACTGGCCGGCGGGGTCGGCCACGTAGCGGTCGCGGTAGGTGAGGTTGACGATCTCGGCGCCGGCGTCGGCGCGCGCGGCGGCGGCGGCGGCGAACTTCTGCTCGTCCGCGTAGTCCACTTCCACGGCCACGCCGGCCACGAGCGTGGTCTCGGAGCGCGGGTTCCACGTGTAGAGCGGATGGCGCAGCAGGCGGTAGTGCGATTTCACCGCGGTGAGGTAGTGGCCCCACGCGTCGCCGTGGCCTTGGGGATAGAGGCGGCGGGCATCGGCCTCGTTGACGAAGCCGTCGCCGTTTTGGTCGGTGATGCCGTAGTTCTGCACGTAGGCGGGCTCGCCCTCGAGGCCATTGGTGAAGTTCCAGAACAGGCGGTTATACACCGGCGCGGCGCCCACGCCGGCGGAAGAATCGTCGCGTCCGCGCAGCAGGCAGAGCTCCTCGGAGATGAGGTTGGGCACCTGGTTTTGGAAGGCGAAGATGCTTGGCGCGAGCGAGCCGACGCCATCGACCGAGGTGAAGCCCACGGTGGGATCCTGGGCGTCGGCGTAGGCCTCGTTGCCCAGCAGCATGTAGAAGTCCGAGATGCGCGTGGCGGCGAGCAGGAGCGAGGCGTTGACCGCGTCGTTGGTCTGCGCGGGCGTGCCGTTGATGGAGAGGGCGAAGCCGCGGCGGATGACGGTCTCGTAGAGCGAGATGAGGCCGAACCCGTTGAGGTTCGACGCCGACGAGTTGAGCGCCACGGCGCCCTCGTAGCGGGTGCCGGCGGAGACGAGGAAGGAAGAGTAGGTCTGCGTGGGAGCGGCGCCGAAGTCGCGCACGCGGGCCTCGAAGGGGTTGATGCCCTCGATCACGCGCTTGATCCAGCCGGGCACGAAGGCCGCGAGCGGCGTGGTGGCGGCGGCGGTTTCGCCGGCCCAGAGCTGGGAGTAGGGCGAGGTGGTGAACGAGCTAGGGA
>CALMOL010000460.1 GCA_937871685.1 uncultured Verrucomicrobiota bacterium | reverse complement strand
GCGCCGGTGGAGGCCCTGCACCGCGATGACGGCGCCGGGCTGGTGGGTGGCGAGGTCGAAGACGCGGACGGTATTGCTGCCCGCGCAGGAGACGAAGGCCTTGCCCGCAGCGAAGACGACGTCGGCCGGCTCGGTGGGGCACGGGAGCGTGTCGGTGATCATACCGGTGGAAACGGAAACGACGCTGACGGAGCCGGAGACTTGGCTGACGACCCAGACCTCATCGTTCGTGAGGGCATTCACCGAGACGGGCTCCAGGCCAACGGGGATCTCGCGAAGGAGCGTGGGGGCCGCGGCGGCGGAGTTCGAACCGTCGAAGACGGAAAGGCGCGCGTCCGGCGTGTTCACGACGAAAATCCGGCGGCCATCCGGCGAGAGGCACACCGGGCGCGTCTGCGACGACTCGAAATTCGTGTAGGCGGCGGACTGGCCGTGGAGCGAACTCCCGACGAAGAGCGACGCGCCGTGGAGAAGATGGCGGAGGAAGGAAGGCGGTCGGCGCATGCGGGGAAAGGGCTGGCGCGGATCATGGCAGGAAAGCCATGTCGGGCGGAAAGAATTGCTTCGGAGGGCCAAGCGACGACACCCGGGCGTCCAAACGCGGTGGAACCCGCGGTCGTGGCACAAGCTGTGCCATTTCCTGTCCGTTTGGGCGGAAGACCGCTGCCCGGGGCCGGCTCCACCAATCCTGCGCGTTTTGCGCCAGGGCTTTGCCGAGCTGGAAAGCAGAGGCAGCATTGGATCGGCATGAAAACTCGCCTCGCCCTCGCGCTTCTCGGCTTGCTGTGGTTGCCCGGCGGGGCGGGCGCCGCCACGCTCGCGGGGAAGCCGGCGCAGGGCGGCACGAGCGTGGAGATCACGTTCCCGATCGCGCCGCAGTTCCAGGCGATGGCGGCCCAGGGCGGCAACCCGACGCCGACGCAGGGGCGCGCCTTCGTTTCGTTTCCGCCGGGCTTCGACCCCGCGCGGCCGTGGCCAATTCTCGTGGTGACCTCGACCAGCGATTTCGGGCGCACCTCGCCGATGGACGCGCCGTGGTATCGGCCGCCGGCCGACGCGGAGGGCTGGATGGTGATCGCGCCGGACACGGTGGGCAAGGCGCGCGTGGATTCCACGCCGTGGCGCCTTGCGGCGCTGGCCGCGGCGCTGGAGGCGGTGCGGCGCGACTGGCCGCAAAGCCAGCGCTGGCCGGTGGCCTTCGCGGGGTTCTCGGGCGGCTCGAAACGCTGCGCGACCATGGGCGCGATGCTCGCCAAGGGCGGCGCGGTGCGGCCGGCTGGCTTTTTCCTGGGCGGCGTGAACGAGGACCGTTTGAGCGATGGCTACAAGACCTACCGGCCGCCGGATTCCTTCCTCGACGTGCCCGTTTGGCTGAGCAGCGGATCGGACGACCGTATCGCCACGCCGGCCGCACATGACCAGGTGCGACAATCGATCACGCGGGCCGGCTTCCAGCGCGTGCGCCTCGAAGGGTGGCGCGGCGGGCACCAACTGAGCCGGGGGGAGGTGCGCCGCGCGCTCCGCTGGTTCCGCGAGATAGGGAAGTGGTGAGGCCGGTCCGCGGCGGGCGGCCATCCGTCATGCAGGCTTGCATTCCTGGCGGCCCGCGGATGCTTCCGGGTGCTCTCGCCGCTTCGTCTGGCCCCGTGCCTTTCCCTGGCCCTCGCCATTGCCGCCCTCGCGCCTTTGGCGCGCGGGCAGGAGAAGCCCGCGAGTCCTGCGCCCACGCCGGCCGAGGGCGCGGCGGCGGCCATTGACCCGCGGGCCATCGAGGCGCTTCGCCGCGCCTTCGATGCGCAGCAAGCCAAGGGCACGCATCGAGTGAAGGTCCTCGCCGCGCAGGGCCGCGACGCGCTCGCGCCAGCGGCGGAGATCGACTTCGTTTTCCCCGACCGCATCCGGCTGCGCTCGCAGGGCGCGGAGGTGATCTCCATCGGCAACGGAGCGTGGATGAAGATGGGCGAGAAGTGGCTGCCGGCCCCGCCGGAAGTGCGCAGCGCCGCGCGAAATTTCGGCGACCCGGCGCGGCGCGAGGAGATGATTCGCAATTGCATCGCCGCCCGCGTGCTTGGCCCCTCCACGCTCAACGGCGAGGCGGTGGAGACCTACGAGTTCCGGCACCAGACGAAGAAGGCGGTCTCGCGCTCCGTGTTTTATGTCACCCCGGCGGACGGGCTGCCGCGCAAAATCGAGATCGAGGCCGAGACGAAGGGCACGCCGGTGCGCAGCGTAATGGAATATTCGGACTACGGCACCACCATCACCATCGAGGCGCCAAAGGAGAATTGATCGAGGGCGCCGGCGCGACGGGACGGCTCTGTCATTCACGCAAATCGGGGCAACACCCGACCGGCTGAGCGCGTAGTGTTCGGCGCATGAAAACGACTGTCCGTTTGCTGGTCGGAGCGTGCGCGCTCCTTTGGTCACTGGGAACCGTCGCCCCGGGCATGGCGAAGTCACCGCCGCTCGCCGTGCGGTCCGAGGTGGAGTTCGTGAACCCGCGCAGCTTTTCCGATGCGCGCGTGACGGATACTTCCTACGAGAACAGCCTCGCTACCTCGCTGCCCGACCTGCGCAAATACATCCTTGAGATGGCCGCGGGCTACCTGCCGGACAACACGTTCATCCGCATGCGGGTCACGGAGATCAAGGACGCCGGCAGATTCCCCATTGGCCGCGGCGGCCGGCGCATCCGCGTGACCACGAGCAACGACCCCGGCATCATCGAGTTTGATTACCAGTGGGTGGCGGCCGACGGGCGCGTGCTGCGCGCCGGGCACGAGCGCTTGGTGAACACGTTCTTCGAGAGCGGCCGTTTGTCCGGCGTCGGCGGCGACACGGCGGTGGGCAACATGCCCGTGATCAAGCGGTCGATCCGCACTTGGATAAGCCGCCTGGGCCGCTCGCGCTGAAGCTCTGGGCGCAATCGAGCGGGAAGCCGCAGCCGCGCAGCGGCGATCCGAACGTAGCCCCGCGCCCCAAGCGCGGGGCTATGTTCAGGTTAACGCTGACGTAGCTGAAAGACCGAGCGCGCATCAACCGGCCAACTTCAGGCCGGCAACGCCCGCAAGGATGAGGAAGACGCTGGCGTAGCGCAGCGCGCTGGCCGGCTCGCCGTAGAACCACACGCCAACGAGGAAGGTGCCGGCGGCGCCCACGCCGGTCCACACGGCGTAGGCGGTGCCCATCGGGATGGATTTCTGCGCGAGCCACAGGAAGCCGCCGCTCAACGCGAAGCTCGCCACGGCCACCGACCAGCCCAGGGCGCGCTGGCCGGGCATGCTGGCGAGCTTGAGGCCAACGGGCCAGCCGATCTCAAAGACAGCGGCGATGAGCAGGTAGATCCAAGGCATGGAGGTATGCGGAGAACGGCTCAATGGGTGCGGCACGCGGTGGCTCGAACCGC
>CALMOL010000459.1 GCA_937871685.1 uncultured Verrucomicrobiota bacterium | reverse complement strand
GCCCGCGCTACCCGTTCCCTCCTGCATTCGCTCAACCCCACTGAAAACTGGTGTAAGTGAGTGAGAAAAGAACCTCGGTGCGTCGGAGTGCGACGCTTGCCGGTAGCCGGGGGATTCATTCCCCGGAACTTGCTTCCCCTCGGTTCCGCGTCGCGGAGCGACGCCTGCGGCCGGCCCGCCTCGTCCTCGCGCCCGCGCCTTTAGAGCATTTTCGATTTGAGTAGTCGCGCAGGTCGCATCGGCATGCAAAGCTGAGGGGATGGAACCATTGAGCGAAGACTTGCGCGCGCGCATCGTGGCCGCGCGCCAGAGCGGCCACAGCGCCCAGGCGGTGGCCGAGCGCTTCGCGGTGAGCTAAGCGCAGCGTGGAGCGCTACGCGGCGCGCTTCGAGGCGGAGGGCACGCTGGCGGCCAAGCCCAAGGGAGGCCGGCGGCGCGCGCGCCTGGAGGCGCACGGCCAGAGGCTGCGCGAGGGGATCTCGGTGGAGCCGGACCTGACGCTGGCCGAGCTGCAGGAGCGCGTGAAGAAGCGCCTGCGCGTGCCCCTGGGCCTCAACGCCCTGTGGCACACGCTGCGCCGGCTGGGGCTGAGCTACAAAAAAAGACCTTCCGCGCTGCCGAGCAGGAGCGCGCGGACGTGAAGGAGGCCCGGCGCGCCTGGCAGGAGGAGCGCCAAGGCTGGAGAGCCGACCAACTCGTCTTCCTGGACGAGAGCGCGCTGAACACGCGCATGGGCCGGCTCTACGGGCGCAGCCCCAAAGGAGAGCGCTGCGCGGGCAGCCTGCCCCACGGCCACTGGCAGAGCGTCACCTTCCTGGCCGCGCTGCGCTGCGACCAGTGGATCATCGATGGACCGATGGACGGGGCCATGTTCCGAGCCTGGGTGGAGCAGGAGCTGGCCCCCACGCTGCGCGCGGGCGACCTGGTCATCTGCGACAACCTGTCCTGCCACACGGTGGCCGGCGTGCGCGAGGCCATCGAGGCCCGCGGGGCCACGCTGCGGCCCCTGCCCGCCTACAGCTCGGACCTCAACCCCATCGAGCCGGCCTTCGCCAAGCTGAAGGCCGGCCTCAAGAAGGCCGCCAAGCGCACCTTCCTGACCCTGCGCCGCGCCACCGCCAGGGTCCTGGACACCTTCTCCCCAGAACACTGCGCCAACTTCTTTCGCCATTGCGGCTACTCGGTCGATGCGACCACTTAAATCGAAAACGCTCTAGCAAGCGTCACTCCGCGACGCAGCCTGCGTGGGGCGGGGTCCGGGGGTTGGAAACCCCCGGCTGCCGGCAGGCGTCGCTCCGCGACACGGAGGCGGATACCGAGATGCTTGGTCGCACACACTTAGTAGAGCGTAATCGAAGTTTCGGGGTGGCTTCTGATCTCCGTTCATCCCTCCACCGCGATGCGCGAAGACTTCGATTACGCTCCACTTAGCCACCCAGGCCTTCTGCCGATGGCGGCCCGGTCGGGCGGTCTTGCGCAGCCGCCGCCAGCGCTTGGTCGCGGGTGTCCTCCCAGCCGGCGTTGCGCTCGATGCCGCAGGCGGCCAGCACCTCGGCCACCATCTTTTGCGGTGCGCCGAACACCACGCGGCAGTTCCGCGCCTCGCCCTCGCGCAGGGCTTCCAGGAACAGGCCGATGCCAAACGACGAGATGTAATCGACGCCCGCCAAGTCGATCACCAAGCCCGGCGCGCCGGAGGCGAAGGCGGACAGGATCGCCGCGCGCAGCGTCATCTCCACCTTCTGCACCGACTGCTGGTTCAGGTGGCCGGACAAGGCTAGCAGGCGCGCGCCGCCTTCTTGCCGTCCGAGGTCGCAGAGTTCCATCATCGCCTCAACATTCAAGGCGGGCCGGCAGGCGGCTCAAGCAGTTTCTCCCGGCGACGCGCGGGGTGAGCCTCAGGCCCCCAGCTTGGCGAAGGCAGCCTCGCGCGTGGCCTCGACGCCGGCCAGCGAGTCCATCTCGCAGGCGATCAGCACCTTTTCCACGTCCTTCTGCGGCGCGACGAACACGATGCGCTTACCCTTGGCCTCCAGCTCCTGGATCGCGTCCAGAAACATCCGCACGCCGAACGACGAGATGTAGGTGACGCCGGACAGATCGATCACGGAGGAGGCGCCGCGGCTCACCGTGGCCTTCTTGAATTCCTTCTCGATGTCCTGCACGGCATTGAGGCCCATGTGGCCGGCGAGCTCGACGAGGGTGACGCCGTTTTGGGAACCGAGTTCGTTGAGAGTCATGGAAAAAGGGGGTGCGGGT
>CALMOL010000458.1:2509-5196 GCA_937871685.1 uncultured Verrucomicrobiota bacterium | reverse complement strand
CGGATCGCCGCGCTGGAAGTCTTCGACGGGCGCGATCTGCTGCCGCGCATCGAGCGCGATGGCACCGTGTCCAGCTACTCCCTCGCCCGCTCCTCCGGCGTGCCCCTCATGGACCAGTCCGTCCTCGAGGCCGCCGGCAAGGTGCGCAAGATCGAGCCCCTGCCCGAATCCCTGGCCGTCAAGGGCGCTTATACGCTGACGATTGATTTCCAGATGGATTAGCCAAGCCTCCGCGAAATCATGAGCGATTCGATTTCGCCTTCCTTTTCCAATCGGTCCTGGCGTGCTGTGTTCATCACCAGCTACGCGCTCGTGGTCGGGATAACTTTCCTGTTCGTGACGGCGGAAGTTTACTCTTCATGGAGAGACGTGCGGTTCCCGCGGCTTGATCAGCACGGTTGGATTCTGACTCGAACGCTCTTGGGCAGCATCCCGCTCCTTCTTGTTTCCTCTATCGCGGTGCGCAGAAAGAATCCGCACCTCTGCCAGCTTGGTTGCCTCAGCCTGTTATTGTGGCCCTTGGCCGTCTTCTTGACGGCTTACTTCGGGGGATGACGTGAGGCGCATGAAATTTGGATTAGTGCAGGTGCTTCGCCGCATCACGAACTGACCAGTCACCTTCCCTCTTCCAGCTCATCAAATCGCAGCAGCCGCGCTGAATTGAAGATCACGAAGAAGGCGGAGAACTCGTGCAGCACGGCCGCGAAGATCGGCGAGATCAGGCCGAAGGCGCTCAGGGCCACGAAGAGGGCGATGAAGACGAAGCCCCAGAGGAGGTTCTGGTTGATGATGCGCAGGGTGCGATCGCTCAGGCGCAGGAAGGCGGGGAGGGTGCGCAGGTCGTGGCCCATGAGCGCCACGTCGGCGGTCTTGATCGCCACGTCGGAACCGAGCGCGCCCATCGCCACGCCGAGGTCGCCGGCGGCCAGGGCGGGGGCGTCGTTCACGCCGTCGCCGATCACGAGGACGCTGCGGCCCGCGGCCTTGAGGCGCTGCACCTCGGCGAGCTTTTCCTCGGGCAGGCATTGGGCGCGCACGCTCGTGATGCCCGTCTCGGCGGCGATGCCGGCGGCGACGGCCGGGGTGTCGCCGGTGAGCATGTGGAAATCCTCGACGCCGAGCTTGCGAAGGCTGGCGACGGTCTCGCGCGCCTCGGGCCGCACGGAATCGGCGAGGTGGATCGCGCCGAGGTAGGCGCCGTCCCGCGCGAGATGGAGCACGGACGCCGCGACGTCATCGGCCGCGGGCACCGCGATGCCGTGCGCTTCGAGGAATTGGCGCCGGCCGGCCACGAGACCGCCGGACCGCATGCCGAATCCGGCCACCTCGCTCGCCGCCCGATCACGCGCGAAGACGAGGCCGCGCTCTTCCGCCGCGGCGACCACGGCGCGGGCGATAGGGTGCGTGCTTTGCGCTTCCAATTCCGCGGCGGCGGTCAGCAGCGCGTCCTCGGCGATGCCGGCGGCGGGAAGCATTGCCGTCACGCGGAGGCGGCCGGTGGTGAGCGTGCCGGTCTTGTCGAAGACCACCGTGTCCACGCCCTGCGCGGCCTCGAAGAAGCGCGAGGACTTCACCAGCACGCCCATGCGCGAGGCCACGGCGAGCGCCGCCACCATCGCGCTCGGCGAGGCGAGGACGAAGGCGCACGGCATCGCCACGATGATCACGGCGATGGCGCGCTGGATGTCGTGCGTGAAGAAGAGGACGAAGCCCGCGATGATCAGCACCAGCGGCATGTAGTAGCGCGTGTAGTCGTCGATCAGGCGCATCACCGGCGCGCGGGAGGTCTTGGCTTCCTCCACGATCTGCGTGACGCGGCCGATCACCGTGTCCGCGCCGGCCTGGAGCACGCGGGCCTCCACGGCGCCGGTGAGATTCGTGGTGCCGGCGAAGACGCGCGCGCCCGGCGCGGCGTCCACCGGCAGCGACTCGCCGGTGATGGCCGCTTGGTCCAGCGTGGTGGAGCCGGCGAGGATCTCGGCGTCGGCCGGCACGGTATCGCCCGGCAGGAGGCGGATGCGCTGGCCGGCCTGGAGCGCGGCGGCGTCCACGGAGGTCTCGCCGTCTGCGCCGAGGAGGCGCGCCTTCACGCGCGAGATGCGGGTGAGGGCGTCGATGGCTTCCTCGACGCCGAGCGTGGTGCGTTCCTCGAGGATTTGCCCGATGATGAGGATCGCCGCGACCACCGTGCCGGTGGCGTATTGCGCCGTGGCGAAGCAGGCGAGGATCGCCAGCGCCACGAACTGGTCCATGTAGTATTTCGTGGCCTCGAAGCCCTCGGACTTCAGCGAGGAGATGGCGTCCACGAACACCGGCATCGCCGCGAGCCCGAGGCCGATCATCGCCCAGAGCGAATACACGTCGTCCTGCTCGGGCCGGAGCCAGCCGAGGAACTTCGCCACCGCGAGCAGCAGCACGCCCACCGCCACGAGCAGCGCGCGCAGGTGAATCCCGGTGAGCATCGGCGAAAGCGGTGCAGGGGCCGGGAGTGCGGTAGGCGGCAAAGGAGCTTCGATGGAGGAAGTCATGCGAAAGGGTCAAAGGCAGCCGGATGGTGAGGTGCGTTTTGGAGTGCGGGAGCTTGCTCCCGCTTTCCTGCCGCATCACCGCCGTCCGCAAGATCGGAAAGAGAAGCGGATGCCCCGCCTTGATTCGTTGCCGGCACGACAGCGGGAGCAAGCTCCCGC
>CALMOL010000458.1:0-2499 GCA_937871685.1 uncultured Verrucomicrobiota bacterium | reverse complement strand
GCTTGAGATACCGGCGGATGCCGACCGCCGTCGCCCCGACGAACCCGGTCACCGGCGTCGGCTCCTCCTTGGCCGCGGCGAAGTCCGCCGCGATCGCGTCGCGGAGGTCCGTCAGCCCAACCGCGGCCGCCACCCCCGCGGCCCCACCCCCCCGCACTCCAAAACGTCTCTCGGCCACTCGAATGCAGTTTGGGATTCATGGCGTTGGAATGAGAAGATCGGGCTTCACGCCCTCCGGCAGCACGGTGGTAGTCTTGATCTGCTGGAGCACGGCCTCCAATTGCTCCGCGCGCAGCCGCGTCTCGATGAGGGCGGGGCTCAGGCGGTGCTCGGCGGCCAGCGCGAGGAACGAGGCGGCCTCGGCCGTGGCGCGCGTGGTGAGTTGCGGCACGGCCGCGTCGGCCTCGGCGCGCAGGCGGAACGCCTCGCTCTGCGTGGAGGGCAGCAGGCGGGCGCGGTAGGTGCGGGCTTGCTCCAGCGTGGTGCGCGCCTGGACCTGCGCGCTGGTCACCTCGGCGAAGGCGGCCGCCGCGGCCACGGGCGGGGCGATGCCGGTCACGTCGAAGGCGAGGAGCGACACGCCGAGCCGCATCGTGTCGAGCCGTTGCTGCGCGGCGGCGAGCACGCGGGTGCGGAAGCCTTCCAGGCCCGGCCCGAGCGCATCATCGATCCGCGTGCCGCACATCTCGCGCGTGGCGGCGTCGAGCGCGACGTGCTCGAGGAGCGGCGCGACGGCCGCGTCCTGCATCGCTTGGACGAAGGCGAATGGGTCCACGATCTTCCAGCGCATCGTGAAGCGGGCTTGGACGATGTTCGCGTCGCCGGTGAGCGAGTAGCCGTTCGTGTAGGGATGGAGGCCGGCCTCGGCCGGCGGCGCGCCCGGATTGGCGGTGGCGGCGGCGCGCGCCGCCAGCTCGGGCGAGACCGTGCCGACGATCACGCCGGAGCGCGCGACGTTCGGATTCGCCGGCGTGGGCGTCGCCGTCGCGGCCTGCTGCACGGTGGAAAGCGACTGCGCCATCTGCTCCTCGTCGCCGGCCCACGCGATGGGGAAGATCTCGTGCTGCGTGCGCGTGGGCACGCGGACCACGCGGTCCAGCGGCGGCGGCAGCGCGAAGAGCAATCCCGGCGGATGCACCTCGCGCTGGAGCACGCCGAGCCGATACACGAGCGCGTCCTCGTTCGGCCCCACGCGGGTGATGCCGGAGCAAAGGTAGATCCCCACGAGCAAGGCCAGCAGCCAACGGAGCAGCCGAATGGTGCTCGCGAACGCGCCGAAGAGGGCGGTGCCGGAGGATTGGCGCGAGCGGCGGAAAGGCATGGGTCAAAAACTCGAAACTCGAAGTTCGAAATTCGAAACAAGGCCCGAAAGGAAGAGGCACCCGAAAGCGGCCGAAGCGCGCGGCCGGGAAAGCTTCCGGCGCTTGCCGTCCTTTCCGGCGCTTGTTTCGAACTTCGAGTTTCGAGTTTCGAGTTTCATTTCTCCTTCGCAGCGGCGGGTTGCTTGTCCCCCGGCGGCCGAAGCTGCGAGAACGGCGGCGCGGCGGTATCGAGCACGAGGGTCGTATTTGCGCGGGTCACGCGGCGCAGGGATTCCAGCTCGCGGGTGAAGCGGTAGAACTCTGGGTCCTTCGCGTGGGCTTCGGCGTAAATGCGGGCGGCTTCGGCCTCGGCGCGGCCGCGGGTTTCCTCGGCGTATTTTTGCGCCTCGGCGATCAGCTTGGTGCGCTCGGCGTCGGTGCGGGCGCGGAGTTCCTCCGCCTCGCGGCGGCCCTCGGCGCGGAACTTGGCGGCGTATTGGCCGCGCTCGGCGCGCATGCGCTCGAAGACAAAGGCGGTGTTTGCCTCGGGCAGGGCGACGCGCTTGATCCCGACCTGCTCGATGGCGATGCCGAAGGCCTCGCGCGCTTGCGGCCGGATGGCGTCGGCGAGCCGTTGCTCCAGCTCCTCGAGGCGCAGCTTGGCGGGATCGGTGGCGACGAGCTGTTGAAAATCGTAGCGGCCGAGGAGGGCATTGCGGGCGCTGGTGGCGATGGAGTCGAGCTTGCCGGGGGCGGCCTCGGGGGTGCCGAGCGACTCGAGGAAGCGCAGCGGGTCCTCCACGCGCCACGCGAGCCAGATGGGGAGGATCACGTTGCGCTTGTCCTGCGTGAGCGCCTCGGAGAAGCGGATCTCGAAGAAGGCGAGGCGGCGGTCGAAGCGATGGACGGCGTCCACCGGCCAGGGCCATTTGAAATACAGGCCCGACTCGGTGAGCGAGCGCACGGGCCGGCCGAAGCGCGTGAGGACGGCGGACTCATTCCCGGCGACCTGGAACGAGCACATCGCGAAGCCCAGCGCGGCGAGCACGACGAGGGCGATGAGGGCGCGGATGGCGACTTGGAGGCGGGTCATGGTGGGGGGATGCGGAAAGGATTGGCCACAGAGGCACAGAGATCGCAGAGACGGCAGAAGGCCGAGCCGATGGAGGATCCCAGAGGCGACTACGGGGGAGGGGAG
>CALMOL010000457.1 GCA_937871685.1 uncultured Verrucomicrobiota bacterium | reverse complement strand
GCCTTGGGATCAAAGCCGCGGTCACCAAAGCGAAGGCGGTGTCGCGCTGTCGCTTGCCACCGCCTCCAAAACGCGTCAAACCCTCCGTAAACCTCCGCCAGCAAGTGCGACAAGCTGGATCGAAACGCTCTAACGGTAGTTCGGGATCATCATCCCCAGCACGATGTCCCGCCGCCCGATCCACCGGCCGTCGCGGCGCTGCAGGCGGAGGATGCCGGAACCGCCGCGATTCTCGGCCTTCGCGCGCTTCTCGGGCGTGAGCAGCGGGTCGTCGTCGAAGACGTAGTCATCGAGGTAATACTCGTTCTTGCCTGGCTCCTTCACGATGGGGTGGACATGCGCGGGCACGTCGCGGTTCGGATACGGCGCCGGCCGGATGGTGTCGAAGCGGTATTCGCCCCGCGCGTTCGTCTCCATCCAGCCCCGCAGGCGGCCGTGCCGCCGCGTGAGGCCGGTCGCGCCGGGTGCCGGCGAGTAGTAGCCCTGCGCGTCGGTGTGGTAGCAATACAGGATCACGCCGGGCGCGGGCGCGCCGTCGAGCCGGAAGATCACGCCGGAGATTTCCAGGCGCTCGCCCGGCTCGTCTGCCGCGGCGAGCGTCGTCTCCCATTTCCGCGCCGCCGGCAGGCCCTCGTGGATCGCCTCGCAGCCATCGCAGCCGCCTCCCACCAAGGCGCCCGCCGCCCGGCTGCGCCTGGCCAGCCAGAGCGAAGGAAACGCCAGGGCCAGCCGCAAGAAAGTCCGGCGGCTCGGGCTCGACAAGCGCGGCGCGATCATCGGTGAAGCCAAGCCGCCGTTGGAAGCGGCGCATCCCTTATGTTTCCGCCGCCACCGGCCGTGCTTCAGGGAGTTCCCCCGCCTTGGAGTCGGGGCCGCTTTCCGTCCGGGAAGTTTCGTCGCCCGCGTCGATTTGGACGGAAGCCCGCGCCTCGCGGGCCGTTCAACCCCCCAATCTCATGCGCCGTTCCTTCCACCTTTCCCTCGCCGCCGCGGCTGCCGCCGCCTTCTGCTTTGGCCCTTCGCCCCGCGCGCACGCGCAGGCGATGGAGTTCTTCGACGACTTCTTCTCCGACAACGCCGGCCAACCGCGGCAAAACCTTCCCGGCGTGAACTCCGGCGGCCTGCCCGGCACCACCTTCATCCAGTGGAACGTCTTCAACGGGTCGGTGGACTTCGTCGGCGGCAACGTCCTCGGAGCCTTCGCGTATCCCGACGGCCGCTTCGTGGACCTAGGCGGCTCGACCGGTCAACCCGGCCTCTTCGCCACGGCCGCGCCCATCGTCCTCGTGCCCGGCGTGACCTACAACCTGAGCTTCCGCTACGTGAGCACGGAGGCGCTGCTGAGCCTCGGCGGCCCGGGCGCGAATACGCTGGCGCCGTTCCCCGACGGCCCGCTGGACGCCGCGCGCATCACCTTGGGCGGGCAAACGTTCACGGTCTCGTCGAGCAGCGCCTCGTTCCAGAACTTTTCCCAGGACTTCGTGGCGCTGACGGCCAGCTCCAGCCTCACCTTCCAGGACCTGGGCTTCATCGACCCCGTGACCGGCGCGGTGCGCTTCGACAACAACGGCCTCGGCGTGGACGGCATCCTCGTCATCGCGGCTGCCGGCGTGCCGGAGCCGGGGCAACTGACGCTGCTGGCCGTCGGCGGGCTGGCCCTTCTCGGGGGGAAACGCCTGGCGCGGCGGCGCGTCGGGTGAGGCGTAGCCTCACTCCTTCGCCGGCAGCGTGTAGTCGAACTTGTAGGAGTGCTTCCCGTCGGCGATGACGATGTCGAATTTCCCGGCGAGGCCGGCCAGCTCGCCCGTGCCGGAGTCCGGCACCACCGCGATGGAAAGCGACTGGGCGCCGCGGTTCATCAAGCCGGTGTGCTGAAAGACAAAGGTGCCGCGCCGACCATGCAGGGTGCCTTCCACGCGTTCCATGGCCACGTAGCCGGCCGAACCTTCCACCGGCGCGCGAAACGCGAGCATCTCCCCCTTGCCCGTGCCCTCCAGGTCGCCGCGGAACGTCTTGTCGAGCGACATGCGACCGACCGCAGAGGTGGCGTCGGCCGGCGGCTGCGGGAGAAGCTTGACCTCGAAGGTGCCGGCGGCGTGATGGGACATGAGCTTCGATTTGGCGGAGGGCGGCGGGGATTGCGCCTGGACAGAGCCACCGCCCGCGGCAAGGAGCGCGAGCGTGACGAGCCAGCGGGCGGCAGGCGGTAACATGGGCCGGCAACGAAGGGGATTTCCCCGGCCGCGCAAACCCTTCCGCGGGCGCGCCGGAACGCCGTCATCCGCCGGCGGGTGGCGCGTCGCTCACGGTCTCCAGCCACTCGATGTCCTTCTCGCCGTCCGACTGCTGCACGGCGAGGTGCACCGTCACGCCCGCCGGCGACGCGCCGTGCCAGTGCTTCACGCCCGGCGCGGTGTGGACGGTGTCGCCCGCGCCGAACTCGACCACTTCCCCGCCCCACTCCTGCACCCGGCAGGTGCCGGCGAGGACGTGGAGGATCTGTCCCCGCGGGTGCGTGTGCCAGGCCGTGCGCGCCCCCGGTTCAAAGGTCACGCGCACTAAACGGATCGCGCCCTCGCCGCTCTGCTTCATCAGCTCGTCGCTCCACGCCGCGCCGTGCACCCAATCCGCCGGCAGGCGTTGTGACTCGACGTTTCTCGCGGAGACGATTTTCATGCGGCCGGGACCCTAGCCGATGCGCGGGAAAGCGCCGGGATCGCGCCGCCCGATTTCCGCGGCCGGCCGCGGCATCGCTGCCGATTTGGGGGCATGCCCGCCCCCGCCGCCCCGGTTCTCCCGCGCCCAGGTCCGGGAAAGCCGCCGCGCTCCCGGCTGGTCGAGTGGCTGCTGGCCGGCCAGCCGGTCAAGGGCACGGAGGGCGCGCACGCCAAGCCGGAGCACACCCAGGACCACTCGTGGTGGCGGGTGATGTGCCTCACGGGCGTGGATTATTTCTCCACCCTCGGCTACCAGCCCGGCATCGCCGCCCTCGCGGCGGGAGCGCTCTCGCCGTTCGCCACGCTGGTGCTGGTGCTGCTCACCCTCTTCGGCGCGCTGCCCGTTTACGCGCGCGTGGCCGCCGAAAGCCCGCACGGCGAGGGATCGGTCGCCATGCTCGAGCGGCTGCTCTCGTGGTGGAAGGGAAAGCTCTTCGTGCTCACGCTGCTCGGGTTCGCCGCCACCGACTTTATCATCACCATCACGCTTTCCGCGGCGGACGCGGCCGCGCACCTCATCGAGAACCCGTTCGCGCCGGCCTTCCTGCACGGGCAGGCCCTGGCCGTGACGCTCGTGTTCGTCGCGCTGCTCGGGGTGGTGTTCCTCCGGGGATTCAAGGAGGCGGTGGGCATCGCCGTCGTTCTCGTGGCGGTGTATCTCTTGCTCAATGCCGTCGTGATCGCCGTGGGACTGGCAAAGATTTTCTCCCAGCCCCACGTGTTCGTGGACTGGAAGAACGCCTTGTTCACTTCCCACGGAAACCCCCTCGTGATGCTGGGGGTCTGCCTGCTGCTCTTTCCCAAGCTGGCCCTCGGCCTGTCCGGCTTCGAGACCGGGGTCGCCGTGATGCCCTTGGTCCAGGGCGCGCCCGGCGACACCGAGGAGAAGCCAACGGGCCGCATCCGCCACACGCGCCACCTGCTCCTGGCCGCGGCGCTCATCATGAGCGCGTTCCTGCTGACGAGTTCGCTCGTCACCACCCTGCTTATCCCCGGCGATGCCTTCCGCGCGGCTGGGCCCAACGGCGAGCCGCCCGGCCCGGCCAACGGCCGCGCGCTGGCCTACCTGGCGCACCAGTTCTTTGGCGATGCCTTCGGGACGGTCTATGACGTGTCCACGATCTGCATCATGTGGTTTGCCGGCGCGTCCGCGATGGCGGGACTGCTGAACCTCGTCCCGCGCTACCTGCCCCGCTACGGCATGGCGCCCGAGTGGACGCGCGCGGCGCGGCCGCTGGTGCTGCTTTATCTCGCGGCGGCCTTCATCGTCACCATCTACTTCAAGGCCAGCGTGGACGCCCAGGGCGGCGCCTACGCCACCGGCGTGCTCGTGCTGATGACGAGCGCGGCCGTCGCCGTCACCCTTTCCGTCCGCCGGGCGGCGGGCTGGTCGTGGCGGACCGCGGCCTTCGCGCTGGTCGCGCTCGTGTTCGCCTACACCACCGTGGTGAACGTCATCGAGCGGCCGGACGGCGTGAGGATCGCCGCGTGCTTCATCGCCGCCATCGTCGTCCTGTCGCTCCTCTCGCGGCTTTGGCGCACCACCGAGCTGCGGGTGGAAAGAATCGCGCTGGACCCGGCGGCCCAGCGCTTCGTCGATGAGATGGCCGCGCGCGGCGAGTTGCGGCTCATCGCCAACCACCCCGACCTCTGCGACGTCGCGGAATACGACGCCAAGGACCGCGACCAGCGCGAGGACAACCAGCTCCCCGCGGACGAACCGGTGGTATTCCTCGAAATCTACGTGCGCGACGCCAGCGATTTCTCCTCCGACCTGAACCTGCGCGGCGCGGAGGTGGGACGGCACCGCGTCCTGCGCGCGAGCGGCCCCGCCGTGCCGAACTCGATCGCCGCCGTCCTGCTTCATCTCCGCGACCAAACCGGCAAGATCCCGCACGCCTACTTCAACTGGACCGAAGGCAATCCCCTGCTCTACCTCATCCGCTACGTGCTCTCCGGGCAAGGCGACGTCGCCCCCGTGACGCGCGAGGTGCTCCGCCAGGCCGAGCCGGATCCCAGCCGCCGACCCGCGATCCACGCGGGCGTCTGACCGGACCTCCGACGTAAGAACCACCAGCAGTAGTGAACGCTGGGCTTGCCCTCCAGGTGGATGGCGCGGTCCCCGCGCCATCAGCAGCGGCAAAGCCGCCTGGAATCTCCGGCGCCGCGCGCCCGCCATGGCGCGGAGACCGCATCATCCACCTTGGAAGCCTTTCGCCAGCGTTTCATTTCTGCCGGTGGTTCTAAGCGTCCTACGAGTCGAGAAGCATCTTCGAAGGTAGAATCTTTGGCGCAGTCGCGCCCGCGACGGCGCGGGGACCGCGCCATCCACCTCGAGGATCGTCACCGGCCCGCGATTCGACACGCCAAGCCAGCGGCCGGCCGACGAATGGCTCTGGATGCCTGCGGAAAGCCCTCCCCAAAAAAGAAAACCCTCCGGAAACCAATCCCCTCGCCGTCTCCCAAATGGTGCTTGCGCGCGAGGGCTTAGCCCTCCTCGAGGTCATCTTTGACGACGCCGGCCGGCCGGTCGATCATCGCATCCTCGCCGCCAACGCGGCCTTCGGGAAGCAATCGGGAATCAAAGATCCCGTGGGCCGGACCGCCCGCGAACTGGCTCCGAATCTCGAGCAGTCTTGGAACGAGCTTTACGGCGCGGTCGTCGCCACGGCGTGCCCGCGCACCAGGAATCGAGGTCCGAGGCCCTCAACCGCTGGTTCGAGGTCAGCGTGATGCGCGTCGGAGATGCCTCCGCCCGCCAAGTCGCCCTGGCGTTCAGCGACGTCACGGCGCGCCGCCAGTCCGAGGCGGACCTGCGCGACGCGAAGGCCCGCCTGGAGGCCACGCTCGCCGCCACCGAGGTGGCCACTTGGATCTGGGACGTGCGCGAGGACCGGGTCTTCGCCGACGAGAACCTTGCCCGCCTGTTCTCTGTGAATGCCGGGGACGCCCGGGGTGGACGGATCGAACGCTACTTCGCCGCCATCCACCCCGAGGACCGCGCCCGGGTGCAAGCCGGCGTGGACGAGGCCATGCGCAGCGCGAGCGGCCGATATGAGATCGACTACCGGCTCGTGCAGGCCGGTGGCTCGGTCCGCTGGGTTTCCACGCGCGGCCGGGCGGAGCGAAATCCCACGGGCGAGGTCATCCGATTTCCCGGCGTCGCGCTCGACGTCACGGAGCGCAAGCACGCCGAGGAGCTCGCGCGCGAGACGGGCGACCAATACCGGATGCTGTTCAACTCACTCGACGCGGGCTTTTGCGTCCTCGGGCTGATCTTTGACGAGGGAGGCCGGCCGCGGGACTACCGGTATCTGGAAATCAACCAGGCCTTCGAGGCGCAGACGAGGCCGCCCAATGCCCTGGGCCGGAGCGCACGCGAGCTGATGCCGGATCACGAGGACCACTGGATCGAGACCTACGGAAACGTCGCCCTCACGGGCCAGTCCCGCCGCTACGAGAACTACGCCGAGGCGCTGGACCGCTGGTTCAACGTCTTTGCCTTCCGGGTCGGAAGCCCGGAGAAGCAGACGGTCGCCGTCCTGTTCACCGACGTCACGGAGCGGCGCCGGGCGGCCGACGCCCTGCGCGTCGCCAAGGAGCAGGCCGAGGCTGCCTCGCGGGCCAAGGACCACTTCCTCGCCGCGCTCTCGCACGAGCTGCGCACGCCGCTCACCCCCGTGCTCATGACGGCCGCCGCGCTGAGCGAGGACGAGCGGCTGCCCGCGGACGTCCGCGAGCAGTTCCGCATGGTGGAGCGCAACGTCGCCCTGGAATCACGGCTCATCGACGACCTCCTCGACCTGACGCGCATCACCCACGGCAAGCTGGCGGTGCGCGCCGAGCCGTGCGACGCGCACTCGCTGCTCGGCCTGGCGGTCGGGATCGTCCGGGACGAAGCGCGCGAGAAGGGCCACAAGATCGCGCTCGACCTTCGGGCCCGGCACTCCCACCTCGTGGGGGACACCGCGCGGCTTCAGCAAGTGTTTTGGAACCTGCTGCGCAACGCCGTCAAGTTCACGCCCGCCGGCGGCCACATCCAGGTTCGCTCCTTTGACGCGCCCGACGCCGCGGGCGGATCGAGGCTTTGCATCGAGGTGAAGGCCGACGGCATCGGCTTCGCGCCCGAGGCGGCCGTGCGCATTTTCAGCACCTTCGAGCAAGCGGCGCATGGCCTCGAGCGGCAGTTCGGCGGCCTCGGCCTCGGGCTGGCCATCGCACGCGCCATCGCGCATCTCCACCGCGGCGTCATCCGCGCCGAGAGTCCCGGCCGCGGGCAGGGGGCGACCTTCACCGTCGAGCTGCCCGGTGCCAGGCTGGCGGCGGACGCGCCCGCCGCGACGCCCACCGGCCGCGACCGGCTTGCGGCCGGCTTTACCCAGACCGAGCCGTCGCTGCGCCTGCTCGTGGTCGAGGACCATGAGCCGACGCGGCAAGTGCTGGCGCGCCTGCTCAAGCGCGCGAGCCATGAGGTCGAGACCGCGGGCAGCCTGGCGGAAGCCCTCGCCGCCGCCGCCGCGCGGCCCTTCGACGGCGTGGTGTCCGACCTCGGCTTGCCCGACGGCACCGGCAACGAGCTGATGGAAAGCCTTCGCGAGCGGCATGGCCTGCGCGGCATCGCGCTGAGCGGCTACGGCCTGAAGGAAAACCTGCGCCGCTCCCTCGTCCCCGGCGCCGCGGCGGAAGGAAGCGGGCCGGCGGGACCGGATCGCGAGCCATCAACGCCGCTCGCCCCGCGGCCGAATCCCCGAATGACGGGGTTGTAGAAGCGGGGGGGGGGGGGGGGGCGGGGGGCGCGGGCGGGGCCCCCCCGCCTCTACCACAATCGGTCCAGGGGCCGCCCCGCCAGACCGGGCCGTTATCCGCTCGGCCTGTGCGATTTCGCCGGACTTCCCGGCCCGGCCTTGGCCCGACAAGATCCGCCTTCCTTGCGTCCATCCGCCGGCGCATACTCCCCGCGTGCATCCTGACGCCGAGCTTCTCAAGGACGTTCCCCTCTTCCAATTGCTCGACGACACCGAGCGCGCCGACCTCGCCGCGCGGCTGGAGGTGGAGGAATTCACCGCCGGCCAGTCCATCTTCAACTACGGCGACCCCGGCGAGGCGGTTTACATCGTCAGCCAGGGCGAGGTCGAGATCTTCTTCCGCAACGACACCGGCGAAACCATCGTGCTCGAGGTCGCCGGGCGCGGCGACTTCTTCGGCGAGATTTCCTTCCTCGACCAGGCCGGCCGCACCGCGTCGGTCAAGGCGCGCGCGGACACCACCGCCCTGCGCCTGGATCGCGACGACCTGCGCCAGTTTCTGCTCAAGCGCCCCGAGGCCGCGCTCGATCTCCTCGCCGCCCTGGCCAAGCGCCAGCGCGCCACCGTCGAGCGCTTGCGCCACACCGCCTCGCGCAACGTCAACGAGGAGATGGAAGACACCCGCACCGTGGCGCAGAAGTCCGCCGACTGGATCGCGGCGTTTTCCGGCTCCATCCCCTTCCTGATGCTTCACGTGGTGGGCTTCGGCATCTGGCTTTTCGTGAACTGGGTGAACGTGCCGGGCATCCCGCAGTTCGACCCGTATCCCTTCGGCTTCCTCACGCTCGTCGTCTCGCTGGAGGCGATCTTCCTGTCCGTCTTCGTGCTCCTCTCGCAGAACCGCCAGGCGGCCAAGGATCACGTTCGCTCTGACGTGGAATACGACGTGAACCTCAAGGCCGAGTTGGAGATCGGCCACCTGCACGAGAAGGTGGACCGCCTCACCGCCGAAGTGCTCGCGCGCCTCGACCGCATCGAGCGCCGCTGAGGCGTGGAAGCGTCGAGGCGGACGGCGCGGTCCCTCGCGCCGTTGCGGGCGCGCCAGCGCCCAAGAATCGAGCGAAGCGAGAAAGCCAGGGCGCGCGG
>CALMOL010000456.1 GCA_937871685.1 uncultured Verrucomicrobiota bacterium | reverse complement strand
GGGCAGGAGGGCGGTGCGCTCGTGGAGATAGTCCGTAAACGCCGCCGGGCCGGGCGAGATTGCGCCGCCGCGGAAGACGCCGGCGGCATCCAGCACGTCGAAGGTCGTGGCCGTGCCGGCATCCACCGCGACCAACGGCGGACGCACGCCCAGGGCGAGCGCGCCGGCGAGATTGGCGAGGCGATCCGCGCCGATGCGGCTGGGGCGGGGGTAGCCGCCGAGCGAGAAGGGCAGGGGAGCGCGGTGGCTGATCTCCAGGGCCGGCGTCGCGCCCAGGCTCGCGAGCGCCGCGCGCACGGCGGCCGACGCCGCCGGCACCACGGAGCAAAGCACCGCGCGGTCGAAGCGCCGCCCGCGCATCGCGGTGGCGATTTGCCCGGGAGTGATCCCGGCGGTGGAAAGGGCTTGGCGGCCTCGCCGGATCGGCCCGTCCTCGGTTGCGGGCACGAGTTTCACCCGCGAGTTACCGATCTCAAGGAGCAGGAGGCGGGAGGCGGGCACCGGCCAACGTGCCTCAGGTAGTGGGCTTGTCGCCGCCAGCCCCGGGCGCTTCTGAGCGCCCGGGAAGTCGTTCGGTTCACAGGAGAAGCAAACCTTCTCCCTCGCCAAGACTTCCCCGCCTCGCCAGCGGGTGCGCTTGGCGCGCTGGGGACGGTCGCTACTGGGACCGCTGGCATCCTTGCCGGCAGGGTCCTCCCGGGCATCTGACGTCTCCCCTTCGGGCCTCTGCGGGACCGCAGAAGCCAAGGAGTCTCCCAAAGGACCGAGAATCCAGGTGCCCGGGAGGACGCTGCCGGCAGGGATGCCAGCGGTCCCAGTAGCCACCGCGCCGAGCAAAAGTGGGAGTGCGCCTTATCGGCGAGGCCCGCTCGCGGGCTCGTGGAGCGAGAAGCCGAGGTGTCTCAGGCGTGGACCACGCCCAGCCCCATCGCATTTCACACCAAGCGTTTGAAGCTTGGAAGCATTTGCCGGCACCCGGCGAGGCTTGGCAGAGTCCTTCGAAGCCTTTGGAAACCCCCTCGCGACACTCCGCGGGATCCTTCGCCGGGTGCTGCCAAGTGTCCGAAGACTTCCGCGAATCCTCCGAAGAGTCAGGGGAAGCCCTCGCTGAGTCCCGCGAAGTGATCGCCGGGTCCGGACGACCCTCCGCAGAGTTTCTCCAAGTGATCGAAGACTTCCGCGGAGTCATCGCTGACTTCGGGGAAGTGGTCGAAGACTTGGCGGAAGTGATAGCAGACTCCGTGGAAGTCATCGATGACTTCGCGGAAGTCATCGTAGAGTGCCGCGAAGTGCTCGAAGGATCGGATCGACTCTTCGCTGACTCCTCCGAAGTGCTCGAAGACTCCCGCCAAGTCTTCGACGGCTTCTGGGAAACCTGCGATGACTTGGTGGAAGCCTTCGCATGATCTCAACCAGAGCTCGAGGGAGCGGGACGACTCTTCGCCGGAGGGAGGAAAGCCTTCCCATGGTTCGCGTCGTCTGCCTCTGAATCGGCCCATCGCTTCGCCCACCGACCGGCTCGCAAAGCCGGCAGGCCCTCGCGTGAGCTTCAGGAACTCCCCATCCAAAGCCCTGCGCACGAGAGGAGTCGAACCTCCACGAGTTGCCTCACACGGTCCTGAGCCGTGCGCGTCTGCCATTCCGCCACGTGCGCGTGGGTGCTTGGGAAAGCGGCCGGACCATACGCGGCGGCCACTCCCGCGCAACCGCCCTTTCTTCCGTGCGCTCCGGGCTGGCACCCCCTGCCGGGGCGCGGACACCGGAATCGGAAACCGGTGGTGTCGCTTCGCTCAACCACCGGCTCAGGGCTGCCACGCCTCCGGCGTGATGATCTGTCTCCGTGGTCTCCGTGCCTCCGTGGCAAAATCTTCGCCGCCGGATCAATAATTGATCCGCATCGGCATCAGCACGTAGAGAAAGGGGCCTTTCGTCTTGAGGAGGCCGGGGCTCATCTCGTCGATCAGCTCCAGGTGGATCTCGTCGTCGGGCAGGTTCCGCAGCGGGGCCATCAGGAACTCCGGGTTGAACGCGATGGTCAGGTCCTTGCCGCCGTATTTCACCGCCAGCGACTCGTGCGCCTCGCCGATCTCCGGGGAGTTGGCGGCGATGTCGAGCGTGTTCTTCTTGAACATGAGCTTCACCGAGTTGCTCTTCTCGCTCGTCATCAGCGCCACGCGGCGCACGGCGTTGAAGAAGGTTTCGCGCTCCAGGGTCACGCGCTCCTTGGTCTCGGCGGGGATGACTTGGCGGTAGTTCGGGTAGTTGCCCTCGATGAGCTTGGAGACGAGCAGCGTCTGGTTCACCTCGAAGGCGATCTGGTTGGAGGCGACGGAAACCTTCACCTCGCCGTCCTCGCGCAGCAGGCGGGCCAGCTCGGTCACGGCCTTGGCGGGCACGATCACGGAGATCTCCTGGTCGGCGCCCACGTTGGCCTCCACCTCCATCAGCGCGAGGCGGCGGCCGTCGGTGGCCACGAGCACCACCTTGCCCTCCTTGAAGGCGAAGAGAAGGCCGTTGAGCACGTAGCGCGTCTCGTCGTTGGAGATGGCGTAGGCGGTCTTGCGCAGGGCGTCCTTGAGCGCGGCCTGCGGCAGGGAGAAGGCGCGCGTCTCGTCGATCTTGGGCAGCGCGGGAAACTCGTCCTCGGGCAGGCCCACGATCTTCGACTCGTAGTGGCCGGAGGTGATGTGCGCGACGTTCTTGGAGTCGATCTCCAGCACCACCTCGGAGGCGGGCAGCTCGCGGATCACGTTGAAGAAGCGCTTGGCCGGCAGGGTGGTGCCGCCGCCCTTCTCGACGTTGGCCTCGATGTAGCCGCGCACGCCCACGTCCAGGTCGGTGGCCGTGAGGTTCAAGCCGCCGTTGTGGGACTTGATGAGGATGTTGGAGAGAATGGGCAGCGTGGTGCGCGTGCTCACCACGTTCTGGACCTGCTGCAAGCCTTCGAGCAGCTTTTCCTTCGAGAGGGTAAATTTCATGGCTGAAACAGAAGCGGGGCCGCGGGGGAGAAACCGACAACAAGGGGGCTGGATGGTGCGGGTTTTTTCTGTCTGCGTCAACCGCCGTGAGCGTCGCCACCACCATGGGTGGTGCCAACGCTTCATTTCCTGCGGCCGAAAGCCCAAAATCTGGCCCCTGCGCCCCGCTGCGACATAAGCTGCCGACATGGTTGACACCCTGCCGGCCAGCAGGGTTGGCTAGCGCCCTTCCTGACCCATGACATTTCGCCCCCTCCCCCTCCTCGCCCGTCGCGCGGCCGTTCTCGCGCTGGCGCTGGGATCGCTCGCCCCTGCGGCCGCCCCCGCGGTGGAACCAGTCGATCTCGCCCCGCCAGAGACGCTGATTTTCCTGTCGCTCACCGACCTCAACAAGACGCGCGACGGCCTGAAGGAAAACCTGATCTGGCGCCTCGCGCAGGAGCCCGAGGTGCAGAAGTTCCTCGCCAAGCCGCTGGCCGGCATCCCGCCCATCCCGCCGCCCGCCGAGGAGATCCTGGCGCGCGTGGAGAAGCTGGGCGTGCGCAATGCCTTCATCTCCGTCGCCTCCCTGGAGATGCCGCCCAAGCTGGTCGCCGGCTTCCAGTATTCCGGCCCCGCCGCCGACCTGGAAGGCCTGCTCGGCCAGATGAAGGATTCCCTGATGCGCTCCGAGCCCGGCATGAAGGTTTCCGACGTGGATTACAATGGAAAGACCCTGCGCGTGATGGAGGCCAAGGGGAGCAACCCCCCGCTCGTCTCCGTGGTGGCCGGCGACTGGTATTTCGTGGGCACCAACGTGGACCTCGTGAAGGCCACGCTCGACCGCGCTTCCGGCAAGCTGGCGGCCGGCCTCACGGCGGACCCCGAGTGGAAGGCGTCCTCGCCGAACCTGCCCGCCAAGCGGGACACCATCTGGTGGGTCCGCGCGCAGCCGATCATGGACAAGCTGATCGAGTTCGTCGCCGCGCAGAACGCGGGCAAGAAGGACCGCGCGTCCGTCGAAGCCCAGTTCCGCGAGGCCCGCAAGATCCGCTCGTTTGCCGCCACCACCACGCTGGAAGGCGGCAAGGTGCGCGACGTCATTTACGCCCACGGCCCCGGCATGCGGATGCCCAAGAAGGATCTGGATCCCAAGCTGCTCGGCTTCACCGCGTCGGACACGCTGCTGTATTTCGCCACCGCGTTCGTGCTGCCGCCGGAGGAAGAGTTCACCGCCATGGACTCCACCGGCGCGATGGGGAAGGGCCTGAAGGAAATGGGCCTGGAGTATCGCGATATCGCCCAAGCCGTGGACGAGCAGCTCTGCCTCCTGGCGGACTGGCCGGCGGGTGCCCTTTATCCCTCGCCGATCCTCGCGCTGGGCGTCCGCGATGCCACCGCGGCCAAGAAGATCCTTGCCCAGCTCACCAAGCAGAGCCCGAAGGACGCTGACTGGCAGAGCAAGGTCGAGGACGGCGTCGAATACCGCACGCTGGTGCCCAAGTCGAAGGGCACGCCCATCTCACCCACCATTGCCCTCACCTCCACGCACCTTGTCGTCGGCCTGAACCAGCTTGACGTGCGCGGTGCCCTGCGCCGCTACCAGTCCGGCGGCGGCGGCCTCGGCGGCGCGCCCACCTTCAAGACCGCCACCGGCCTCGTGCCCAAGGGCGACTGGTCGCTTCTCTACCTGGACACGCGCGCGGCCTTCGAAAAGATCTACGGCCTGGCGCGCAACTTCGCCCCCATGGTGGCGGACGAGCCGCCCGTGCGCGACAAGGTGGACCTCTCGCTGCTGCCTTCCACCGAGGCCATCGCCAAGCATCTCTCGCCCATCGTGCTCACGCAGCGGCGCACGGCCGAGGGCGGGGCCTCCGAGTCCTTCGGGCCGATGTCCTTCTACAACGCCATCGGCTTCACCGCCGCCATCGCGGGCGGCGTCGGCTACTACGTTCAGCAGTCCAAGGCGGGCCCTCCCGGTGGCCCGAAGCGCCCGCCTTCCGCGACGCCTCCGCCGACCACCAAGCCCACGCCCGGCAAGCCGAAGCCCGGCGAAGCGGAAGACAGCGACGACGAGGAAGACGACGACGAGGATGCGGCTACCCCGACGCCCACGCCCACGCCGCGTGGGAAGGCGCCCCGCGAGGGCACCAGCGACGCGGGCAAGGGCGGCTTCGGCGGCCGCTTGGACCGCGGCGATATCAAGCCTGGCAGTGGCGCGCCCGAGCCTTCCAAGCGCCCGGGCACCGGCGGCAACCCCGGTGGCACCGGTGGCAAGGACGGCCTGGGCGGCTCGCTCGATCGCGGTGAGTTCAAGCCCGGTGGCACCCGCCCGCCGGCTCGCGCGACGCCCACGCCCTCGTCGGGCAGCAAGAAAACGGACAACTAACCCGGCGCGCCAGCGCCATTGAAGGTGGCCGGTGCGATCCGATCGCACCGGCCATTTCCGTTGAGGGCGGCATCATTTGGCGGCGACGGGTCAAAATATTCCTCGCCCGGACGCCCGCCGTGCCCTTAGGGTGCGATTCCGTTTCCAGCCATGAACTCGCTCCGCCTCCTCCTCGTCGCCGGCTCGGTGGCATTTGCCGCCTCGGCCTTTGGCCAAGCCGCCCGGAACAACTCCATTGGCTTCGGCATCAACGACAGTCGCGTCACGAACCCGCGCATCACCACCGGCGGGACCATCGTTTTCGTGCAGCCCCGCAATCGCGCGGAGGAATTGGAGCGCGCCCGGCCCACCATTGACGAGGGCTCCCGCACCGGCGGCGTGATTCCGCGCGCGGCCCGCGCCGGCAACCCGCTGGAACTCATCAATCCGTTCGCGCCCTACACCTACGGCTCGGGCGAGAAGATGTTCGTCACCGGGCCTTCCCAGGGCACGCAGACGCCTGGCGAGGAAGAGAAGCCGAAGGTGTTCAAGCTGTTCTCCTACGAGTTCTGAGCCGCCGGGCGGATTGGGGAAGGGCGCGTCGCCGGTTGGCATCCCGGTGGCGACGCGGTAATGGGACGCGCAGCCTCGATGCGCGTCCTTTTCCTCAAGCTCCGGCACATCGGCGACCTTCTCCTCCTCACGCCCACGCTCGCGGCGCTCAAGGCGGCCGAGCCACGCGCGGAGGCCTGGGTGCTTGCTCGTCGCGGCACCGAGGGCATTCTGGCCGGTTGCCCGCACGTGGACCGCGTGGTTCTCGACGCCGCGCCCGAGGCCGACCAGCGCGGAAGCGGGGGGCTGGGTGCCTCGCTTGCCCTCGTGCGCCTTTTGCGGTCGCAGAATTTCGACCACGCCATCGAGTTGGGTGACAATGCCCGCGGGCGCTGGACGGCGCTTTGCTCCGGCGCACGCGAGCGCGCCGCCAGCGGCTGGAACCCGCGCCTCGGCAAGCTTTGGCGCGGGAAGTTTCATCATCTCGCCGACTTTGATTGGTGGACCGCCCACCGCGTGGAAAAAGACTTCCGCACCGCCGCGGCGGCGCTGCCCTTCCTGCGCGACCGGGAGCCAGGACCGCTGGTCTTCTCGCCGGAACGCCGCGCCGCGCCGCCGGACGGATTGATGCCACCGGCTGGCGAACCCTACGCGGTGATCCATGCCGCCACGCGCTGGCCGCGAAAGGCATGGCCCGGAGTGCGCTGGGTCGAGGTTGGCCGACATCTCGCCGCGCGCGGCTTGCGCCTGCTGGTGAGCAGCGGCCCGGCCGACGCGGAGCGCGCCGAGGCAACGTCGCTCGCCGCGTCCATCGGCCCGGCCGCGCGCGCGACCGGCGGGAGATTGCCTTGGCCGCAATTGGCCGGATTGCTCGGTGGCGCTTGTCTCTTCGCCGGCGTGGACACGGCCGCGATGCACCTTGCCGCCGCCTGCCAAGTGCCTGCGGTCGGCGTGTTCGGCCCGTCCGTGGAATGGCAGTGGTCCCCTTGGAAATGCCCGCATCGCGTGTGCGCGCCGCCCGCGCCGCCCGCCGACCTGCCGCCGCTGCGCCGTCTCCAGCTTGCCGAGCAGCGTGCCATCGCGGACGTGCCCGTCGCGGCGGTGATCGAGGCCTGCGAGGAATTGCTCGCGGCACGCCCCGCGTGAACCCGCCATGCGCGTCCTCGCCCTTACCTTCGGCGGACCCGAGACGGCGAGCACGCATTACCGCGTGGCGCAGTTCGCGCCCGTCCTCGCCGCGGCGCATGGCATCGAGCTGACCCTGCTCCCCGCCCGCGAGTGGAAGGGCGACCCGGATCCGCGCGGGTTCGATGCCGTGCTGCTGCAAAAGACGCTGCTGTCCGGCGGTCGGAGGGCGCGACTCTTCTCCCGCGCGCGGCGCGTGCTTTACGACGTGGACGACGCGATCTGGGAGCCGCACGGCCGGCCGCACGGGCTGCTCACGCGCTGGCGCACCCGCGCCCGGCTGCGCGCCACCGTGCGGGGCGCGGGCCGGGTCCTCGCCGCCAACGCGCATCTCGCTGCCGGCCTGCGCGCGCGACTTCCGCCGCGGGAGCAAGGCCGCATCGCCGTGTTGCCGATGGCGCTCGACCCGTCCGTCTGGACGCCCCGCGCCGCGGCTCAGGACGACGCTCCCGTTTTCCTCGGCTGGGCCGGCGCGCCCGGAAACCTTCCCTACCTCGAAGCGCTGGAGCCGGTGCTGGCCCGTTTGCTCCGCGACTTCCCCCGCGCCCGGCTCCGCGTGCTCTGCGGGGCGCGTCCGCGCTTTCGCGAGCTGGAGTTCGAGCACGAGCCATGGTCGCCCGGCGCGGAGCCGGCGGCCGTGCGCGGCTTCGACCTCGGCCTGCTGCCCCTGCCGCGCGAGGACGCCTTTGCCGCCGGCAAATCGCCCATCAAGGCGCTCCAATACATGGCGAGCGGCTTGCCTACCGTTGCGGACGCCCTCGCCGGGGCGGAAGAGATTTTCGCCACCGGCGGCGCCCTCCTCGCGCGCGGCGACGCCGATTGGGAGTCTCATCTGCATGCGCTGCTTGCCTCGCCGGCCGAGCGCCACGCCCTCGGCCGCGCCGCGCGCGCCGCCTTCGAGGCGCGCCACACGCTCGCCTCCAACGCCGCCGCGCTTGCCTGCCATCTGCGCGGCGAGGGCGAGGTGTAGAGGCGGCTCTGTTCGCGAATGCGGACGCGCCGCCTGTGAATTCTTCCGGGGTGGCGGCCGCTGGATGTTTTGCCAGCGTCCACCCGGGAGAAGGTTTGAGGGCGGCACGTCCGCATTCGCGGACAGAGCCGCCTCTACATCGGCGCGATTTCACCCCGCGCGGCGCAGCCGCAGGATCGCCACCTCGGGCGGGCAGCGGAAGCGCACCGGCGGGAAGATCACGCCCACGCCGCGCGTCACATACACCGGGCACACTGGGCCCTTCACCAAGCCCATCTCGTATTTCTTCCCGTGGATGGACGGGATGATGAGCGCGCCGATGCCGGGCAGGCGCACCTGCCCGCCGTGCGTGTGGCCGCTCAGCATCAAGCGCACGCGCCGGTCGCGGAAGCGCTCGGCGAAGTCCGGGTTGTGCGCGAGCAGCACGGCGCAGTCCCCTTCGCCCACGCCCGCCAGCGCTCGATCAAGGTCGGGGCAGCCTTCCCACAGGTCGTCCACGCCGCAGAACCACGCGCGTTCCCCGCCGCGCTCGATCCAACGGCCGGCGTTCCACCACTCGGCGATGCCGTGGGCGACGAACGCCTCGCGCAGCAGCGGCGCGCCCTCCCAGTGGTCGTGGTTCCCCAGCACCGCGAAAACGCCGTGCGGCGCGCGCAGCGCGGCCAGCGCCCCGATGGCCTCGGCCGCGTGTGCGCGGACCTCCCCGAACAGGTCGGGTCGGAACGCCGCGCGCCACGGCCGGCGCTGCACGAAGTCGCCGCCGAGCAGGATGAGGTCCGGGCGCGCCGCGTTCGTGAGCGCCGCCACCGACTCGAGGTAAGGGCGCGTCACGAAGGGACCGAAGTGCGTGTCGGCCAGCAGCGCCACGGTGAAGCCCTCGAAGGCCGCCGGCAGCGCCTCCACCGCCACGTCGGTGCGCGTGACCTCGCACCAGCGCGTGGCCAGCCACGCCGCGAGGCCCGTGCCGCCGGCCGCGGCGCCGAGCATCGCGCTCCCGATCAACAAGCGCCGCAGAAACGTGCGGCGGGTGAGGGGACGGCGAGGACCGACCGGCCGCTCTGCCGGCTCGCCGGGCGGGGAATCGCTCATGGCGTCGCCTTTTTCGCGCGCCGTCCGGCTTCCTCGGGCTTCGAAGCCTGCGGCTTGGAATTGGGAGCTTCCTTCAGCATCGCCTTCGCCAGCGCCAGCGAGGTCTCGTTCTCCCCGCCGAGCATCCGGGCGATCTCGCGCTCGCGGGCGCGTCCTTCCACGGCGGACAGCTCGGAATACGTCCGGTCGTCGCGAAAGGCCTTCGTCACCACGAACTGCGCGCCGGCCTGCGCGGCCACCTGCGGCAGGTGCGTGATGCACAGCACCTGCCGGCCCGCGGCCAGGCGGCGCATCTTCGCGCCCACCTGCGAGGCGATCTCGCCACCGACGTTGGCGTCGATCTCGTCGAAGACGAGCAGCGGCACCGCGTCGTGCTCGGCCAGAGCGCTCTTCACCGCGAGCATCACGCGCGAGATCTCGCCCGAGGACGCGATGGTGCGCAGCGGCTTGGGCGGCTCGCCGGGGTTCGGCGCGAAGAGGAACTCCACGCCCTCCAGCCCGCGCGAGCGCGGCGCGAAGTAGAACTCCACCGCCTCCAGGCCCGTCTCGCCCGGCGTTTCCAGCGCCACGAGGCGGATGTCGAACTCGGACTTCGGGAAGCCCAGCTCGCGCAGTTGCCCGGCCACGGCCTGGGAGAGCGCGGGGGCGCCTTTCTTCCGCAGCGCCGAGAGGGCGCGGCCGAGCCGGAGCACTTCCTTCTCGCCCGCGGCGATCTCGCGCTGGAGCCGCTCCAACTCCGCGCCGCGGTGCTCGATGCGGTGGAGGCGCGCCTCCGCCTGCGCGGCGGATTCGAGCACGCTTTCCACGGAGCCGCCGTATTTCCGCTTGAGCGTGGAGAGCAGGCCGAGGCGCTCTTCCAGCGCGGCGAGCTGCTCGGGGTCGTGCTCCAGCTTGCCCGCGTAGCGCGCGAGGGAGTCGGCCAGGTCCTCCGCGTCGGCCACGAGCGAGGCGTGGCATTGGACGAACGATTCGCCGCCGGCCGGGTCGAGCCGCGCCAATTCGCGCAGCAGGCGGCCAAGCTCGCCCAGGCGAGTGAGCACGGCGTCGTCCGCCTCGTTCAGGCCGGCGGCCACGCCCGTGGCCAGCTCGCCGAGGCGGCGGGAATTCTGCGCGACGGTGTGGCGCGCGGCCAGCTCGGCATCCTCGCCGGGCTTGGGCTCGGCGGCGCGGATTTCCTCGGACTGGTGGCGGAGCAGCTCGATCTCGCGCTCCAGCGAGGCCTCGGCGGAGGAAAGCTCGGCCGTCTCGGCGCGCAACGCGCCGAGCTGCCGCCACGCGGTTTCGTATTCTCCCCGCGCCCCGGCCGCGCGGGCAAAGGCGTCGAGCAGGTCCAGCTGCCGCTCGGGCGAGAGGAGGGACTGGTGATCGTGCGGCCCGTGGAGGTCCACGAGGCCCTCGCCCAGCCGGCGCAGCGCGGAAAGCGTGGCGGGCGAGCCGTTGACCCACTGCCGGTTGGAGCCGGCGAGGGTGAACACGCGCCGCAGGAGCAGCAGGCCGTCCTCGCAGGGCGGCAGGCCGAGCGCGTCCAGCCGGGCGTCGAGCGCCGCGGTGTCGGCGGCGACGAAAGCAGCCTCCACGGTGCAGGCGTCCGCGCCGGTGCGGACCAGGGTCTTCTCCGCGCGCTCGCCGAGCAGGAGCTTGAGCGCGCCGAGGATGACCGACTTGCCCGCGCCGGTCTCGCCCGTCACGGCCACGAAGCCGCCGGGCAGCTCCCAGCGCAGGTCATCCACCAGCGCGAGGTGGCGGATGCGCAGCGACTGGAGCGTGGCGGACATGAGGAATTGCCGGTTTTCGATTTCCAATTGCCGATGGAGGGGAGGCACCTTGGAGCGCGCGGCCGGGAAGAAAAACCGAAAGCCGGCAAGCGAAAACGGAAATCCCGCCATGTGCCGCGACGCGGCGGAATTGGCCGCCACCGGAAGCCCGATTTCGGGTATGATCGCTCAAAACCCGCGACGCACCCATCCATTGGCAATCGGCAATCGGCAATCGGCAATCCTCAAGGTGACTTTCCTCGGCACCGGCACCTCGCTGGGCGTGCCGGTGATCGGCTGCGATTGCGCGGTGTGCCGCTCGACGGACCCGCGCGACAAGCGGACCCGCGCCTCGCTGCATGTCGCCACGCCGGAGTGCCGCTTCATCGTGGACACGGGGCCGGACCTCCGCGCGCAGTGCCTGCGCGAGGGGTTGAGGGACCTCGACGCCGTGGTGCTCACGCATCCGCACACCGATCACATCATGGGCTTCGATGATCTGCGGCCCTTCGGCTTCCGGCGCGCGGATGGGATGTCGCTCCCCGTCCATGCGCCGGCCGAAACGATGCGGGCGCTGGCGCGGGCCTTCCGCTTCGCCTTCGACGGCCTCCACCGCTACCCCGGCTACCTCAACCCGCAGCCGCACGTCGTCACCGGGCCGTTTCAACTGGGCGAGACGCGCCTCACGCCGCTGCCCGTGCCCCACGGCAAGATGACGGTGACGGGCTACCTCCTCGAACGCGACGGCCGGAAGCTCTTCGCCTACCTGCCGGACTGCGCCGCCGTGCCCGCGCCGGTGCGCGACCTCATCCGCGGCGCGGACGTGGTGGTGCTCGACGCCTTGCGCCGCGACCCGCACCCCACGCACATGAGCCTGGGCGAGGCGCTGGTCGTGGCCGCCGACGTGCGGCCCACGCGCGAGACGCTGCTCACGCACCTCAGCCACGACCTCGGCCATGCGGAAACCGAGGCCTCGCTGCCGGCCGGGGTGCGGGTGGCGTTTGATGGGATGAGGGTGGAATTCTGAAAGCTTCAGGCTTCAAGCTTCAAGGAAGGGCGGAAAGGCAGAAGGCCCGAAAGGAAGAAGGAGGCCGCGCGACGCTTTCTGCCTTTCTCCCCTTTCGGCCGCTTCCTTGAAGCTTGAAGCTTGAAGCTTGATGCTTTCCTTGATCGCCACTCCCATCGGGAACCTCGCCGACATCACCCTGCGCGCGCTCGCCACGCTGCGCGGCGCCGACGTGATCGCGGCCGAGGACACGCGCCACACGCTCATCCTGCTGCGGCACCACGGCATCACGGACAGGCCGCTCGTCTCGCTCCACGAGCACAACGAGGCGCGCCGCACCGCCGAGCTGATCGAGCGCCTCCATGCCGGGGCGAAGGTGGCGGTGGTTACGGACGCCGGTCTGCCGGGCGTGTCCGACCCGGGGATGCGCCTGGTGCGCGCGTGCCAGGCGGAAGGATTGCCGTTCACGGTGCTGCCGGGCGCGTCCGCCCCCGCGCTGGCGTGGATCGGCTCGGGGCTGGCGGACGAGGAGGGATTTTTCTACGGCGGCTTCCTTCCGCCGAAGTCCGGCGGCCGCGAGCGCGAGATCCGGCGCGCGCTGGAACGCCGCGAGGCGAGCGTCTTTTTCGAGTCGCCGCACCGCCTCCAGCGCACGCTCGACCTGCTGGCCGCGCTGGCGCCCGAGCGCGAGGTCTGCGTGGCGCGCGAGCTGACGAAGAAGTTCGAGGAATACCGCCGCGCCCCGGCCGCCGTCGTGGCCGCGCACTATCAATCCAAGCCCGCGAAGGGCGAGATCACGCTGGTCATCGCCGGCGCGGGCGGAAAAGTGAGAAGTGATCGGTGAGAAGTGATCGGTGGGCATCTATCCTGGTCGTCCGCGTCTGGCCACGGCCCCGCTTGCTTCTCCGGGCGGCGGGCCCTTCCACTTCTCACCTCTCACCGATCACTTCTCATTCCGTCCCCTCCCATGGCGGCGAAGATCATCGCGTTCCTCAACTTCAAGGGCGGCGTCGGCAAGACCACCTGCGTCGTCAATCTCGGCGCGTGCCTCGCCTACCTGCTCGGCCGGCGCGTGCTCGTGGCCGACCTCGACGCGCAGTGCAATTCCACGTTCTGGCTGCTCCGCCCGCGCGAGTTCCAGCGCCTCGCGGGCGAGGATCCCGGCTCGGCCGACGCCCCCGGCCGGCGGCGCACCACCTGGCAGATCTACGAGGACGCCCTCCGCGGCACGCGCGACTTCGATCCCGCCGCCGCCATCGTGCGCGGCGTGCCCCGCAACGAGCACGGCACCGAGCTGGCGCCGTTTCTTCACCTGCTGCCGGCGGCGACGGACCTGCTCGACGTGGAGTTCGGCCTCGATGGCTCAAACGTCCGGCGCCTCCGCCCCGCGCTCCACCGCGCGCTGGAACCGTTGCGCGGCGAATACGACTTCATCCTGCTCGACTGCCCGCCGCACCTTCACTACGTCACGCAGTCGGCGGTGCTCGCCGCCGATCACCTCGTCGTTCCCTACAACCCGGATTACCTCTCGCTCTCCGGCTTCAAGGTGCTCTGCCGGGAGCTGCGGCGGCGCGAGGAAATCTTCCGCGAGCTGCGCCCCGGCCGCCCGCCCGCGCAGGTCGCCGCCGCGGTCGTGTGCCGGCACAAGCGCGTCGGCAACGTGTATCAAGGCGCCATCGCGGAGCTGGACTCCCTGATCGACCAGCTTCGCGAGCGCGGCCTCGTCCATCCGGCGTGCGCACGCCTGGAGCCGCCGATCCGCGATGACGTGCGCGTGGGCGAGGCAGCCTCCGAGCACCGGCCCGTCATCCACCACGCCCCGAAATCCATCGCGTCGGATGACTTCATGGCGCTGGCCCTCGCCTTCACCCGGCATTTCAACGCCCTCCCATGACCTACGAACAGCTCGCCGATGTCCTCGCGGACCTCGCCGCCAATCTGCGCCGCCACTCCCGCGCCCTGACGGGCACGGCGCCCGCCAAGCTCGCGCGCGACCTGGAAAAGGCCGCCGCGAAAATGACGCAACTGCTCGACCAGGCCGCGCGGCGTGATTCGCCGGAGGCGCGACGCTTGGCTGACCTGATCGCGGAGCACGCGCCCGCCCTTTCAGGCGAGCGGCTGGCGGGCTTCGCGAAGCGGCTCGGGATTAAGCTGCCGGGCGCAAAGACGGCCGCCGCGCCCGCGTTGCGCGCGAAGTTTGCGGAGGCGGCGCTGGCGGGCGGGGTGGTCCCGGATGCCGTGGCGCTCCTGGAAACCTTCGCGCGCGCCCAAGCCCGGCCGAGGCCAACGCTGGAATCGGAGGCTGCGCGCCGCGCCGAGCTGCGCCGGCTCGGGGAGCGCCCGGCCGAGGAGATCGAGTTCGCGCTGGAAGCGCACTGTTCCGACGACGACGTGCGCGACCTCGCCCGCGCGGCCGGCCTGAAGGTCACGGCGAAGGCCGCGCGCAAGGGCTTGGTGGCCAAGCTGATCCCCGCGATGCGCCGCCACGCCGAGAACACCGCGCTGGACGCCGGGGCGTGAGCCCAAGGTTGTAGAGGCGGCTCTGTCCGCGAAGCGGACGTGCCGCCTGTGGTCTCTTCCGAGGTGGCCGCCGCTGCCGGATGCGCGAGAGCGGCGTCCACCCTCGAAGGAATCAGAGGCGGCACGTCCGCATTCGCGGACAGAGCCGCCTCTACAACTTCGGGGGCCGCGCCCGCTGGATCACCCACGCCCGGCGAACTGCGCCGCGAAGAAATCGTGCGCGCCGCATTGCTTCGCGCATGTCCGCAGGCGGGGCTTTCCCTCCTCCCACCCCTCGGCAACGGCGTGGAAAAACGCCCCGGCCGCGATGGCCTCCGCCGGCCGAGCGCGACCGTCCAGCCTCTGCCGGCCGCCGGGCGTCGCAGTGAGCAAGGCGAGCGTTTGCCGCGCTTCCTCCCCGGGCGCGTCGCCCTGGACCTGCGCGAGCCAGCAGCACGGGAAGACCTCGCCCTGGGCGCTCACGTAGATCTCGCCCTGCGCGACCGCGCGGCAAGCGATGGGCGTCTCGGCGAGGTAGCGCGCGTATTCCTCCGGCGACGACCATTCCGTCGCCGCGGCCTGGACGGCGTCGTTTTGCCACGCGGGGTCGCGCGGTTCTTCGAGGAAGTATTCCACCGTGCCATCGCGCGCGGAGCGAACCGGCTGGCGGTCCGTCCGTTGGCCACCGAGCAGGAAGCGCCGCGTGCGCTTCGCGGCAAAGCTCGCGAAGCCCAGCTCGGTGGCGAGCGCCCGCGCCGTCTCGACCTGGTGCTCGTTGTGGCGGAAGACGAGGAAGTCCCATTCCGCGCGCCCGCCCGCGCCGAGGAAGGCGCGCGCGTTTTCCATCAGTCGCTCCCACTCCACGCCGCGGCGGTAGAGATGATTGGTGTCCGCGAGGCCGTCGATCCCGAAGCGGGCGAAGTCCACGATCCCCGCCAGCTCGCGCCACCACGCCGGCGGGCGCACGCCGCCGTTGGTGTGCAGGCCGACGCGCAGCTTCGGATTCGCCGCCTTGAAATGCGCGCAGATCGGCAGGAGGTCGGCGGCGAGCGCCGGATCGCCGTAGTTGCCGCACAGGCGGATGGCGCGCAGCCGCTGCAGGAAATCCGCCGGGAAGATCGCCTGCACGTCCGCGAGCCGGAGCTGCGTGACCGGCAGGCCAGGAAGCACCGCGCCTCCATCGACGTTGCGCGCGCACTGCGGGCAGCGCGCGTTGCAGGCCGACGTGACCTCCAGGTGCACGCGGCGGATGGAGCTGGGCGGGAACATGGGAAGGTTTAAGCTCTAAGCTTCAAGCCTCAAGGAAGAGGGGAAAGAAAAAGGCCGAAAGGAACCGTGCCACTTCCGGCCCGTCCTTCGGCCGCTTTCCTTGAGGCTTGAAGCTTGGAGCTTAAACCTTCCCTCCCCATGTGCCTCGTTGCCTTCGCCTGGAAAGCGCACCCGCGCTTCCAACTCGTCCTCGCCGGCAACCGAGATGAATTCCACGCTCGGCCGACCGCGCCGCTCGCGCGCTGGACAGGCGGAGACGCGCACTTGCTCGCGGGGCGTGACCTGGAAGCCGGCGGCACTTGGCTTGGCGTCTCCGAGCGCGGCCGGGCCTGCGTGGTGACGAACGTGCGCGATCCCCTCGCATCGAAGGACGGTCGCTCGCGCGGGATGCTCGCGCTGGAGTGGCTGCGCGGCGAACTGCCCGCCGGCGAGCACGCCAAGCGCCTCGCCGAGCGCGCGGGCGAATACCGGCCGTTCAACTTTTTGCTTTTTGATCGAGGCGCGGCTTGGCACGTCGGGACCCACCCGCGTCCGGCCGCCACGCCGCTCATGCCGGGAGTTCACGCGCTTTCCAACGGCCGCCTCGGCGAGGAGTGGCCCAAGACGCGCCGCCTCCGCGCCGCGCTCGTTGCCTGGCTGGAGCGCGGGGACGCCGCGCCATCCGATTTGTTCACGTCGCTGGCTGACGAGACGCCCGCGCCCGACGCTGATTTGCCCGAAACGGGCGTCGGCTTGGAACTGGAGCGATTCCTCTCGCCGCCATTCATCCACGGACCGCGCTACGGCACCCGCGCCTCGACCGTTCTGACCGTTGCCGCGGAGGGCGGTGGTGAAGTCATCGAGCGATCCTTTGGTTCGGAGGGCGTGAGGCTTGGCGAGGTCCACCTGCGGTTCGAAGCCAGACCGTGATCTCCTTTGGACGCCTCGCCGGAGACCAATGGAGAAGGAAATTCCGGGTCAAGGATCCGGTCCAGCTCCCTCCCCTTCTGGACGTTCCCGAAGCAAGGGGGGCGCTTGGACCTTCAAAGGTCCGGCGCCGCACCTTTTTTCCGCGTGGTCGCACCCGGCGAGGTGCGCGGGCGCACAAAAAAGGGGCGTCGTTCCGCTTTATCGGGCGACGACGCGCTTTTTTCCTGCGTCGTTCCACCGAAAAGGTGCGCGCTTCCACTTTGAAAGGGCAAAATGCCCGAAAAAGGGCCGACGACGCACAAAAAAAGGGCGTCGTTCCACTTTGAAAGGGCGTCGATGCGGTTTGAAACCGCGACGGCGCGCTCTAAAGCGCGTCGTTGGGGGAAAAAGGTGGAACGGCGCCCCTTTTTCGTGGGGCGGCGGGCAAAAAAGGTGCGACGACGCCGGAAAAAAGCGGGACGACGCCCTTTGGAAGCGAAACCGCGCCCCTTTTTTGTGGAAGCGCGCCCCTTTTTTGTGCGGCGATGCCCTTTCAAGGCGGAACGTTGGGGTTTGAAAGCGGAAGCGCGCGCTTCCAAAGCGAGACGGCGTGCCGGTGAGGTGGAGCGTCGCACGAAAAGGCGGTGGGCGGCGCGTGGCCCCGTCTGAACGTTCGGCTTCATGCGCTTGGAGAGCGCGAGAAATCCCCACGCCCGGGGCGCGCTCCCGCTTTTGCCCAGTGCAGTCGCACGATCCGGGCGGCTCACATTCCCGCGGCAAGAAACCCGCCGTCCACCGCCAGCGTTTGGCCGGTGATGTAGCTCGCGGCCGGCAGGCACAGGAACGCCGCGGCGGCGGCCACTTCCTCCGGCTGGGCCACGCGGCCCAGCGGCGTGCGCTCCACGATGCGCGCGCATCGCGCCGGATCGCCGAGCACCGGGGCGGTGAGCGGCGTCTCGGTATACCACGGCGCGACGACGTTCACGCGGATGCCTTGCGGACCCCACTCGGCGGCGAGGCCGCGCGCGAGGCCTTCCAACGCGGCCTTCGTCGCCGCGTAGGGCGTGCCGCTGCCCACCCACCGCGCGGCGGCCACGGAACCGAGGAAGACCACGCTCGCGCCGCCGGCCTCGCCCGCCGCGGCGGCGAGCATCCCGTGGCAGCGCCGCGCGAGCTCCCACGCGGCGCGGAGATTCACCGCCACGAGCGCGTCGAACTCCTCCGGCGCGTAGTCCACCGTGGCGCGGCGGACGTTCGTGCCCGCGTTGAGCACGAGCGCGTGGAGCCGGCCGCCGAACTCGCGCCCGGCCGCGGCGACGAGGGCGTCGATGCCCGCGGGGTCCGTCACGTCCGCCGCCACGCCGGCCGCCGGCAAGCCCGCCGCGCGCCATTCCCCGACGGCGGCGTCCAG
>CALMOL010000455.1 GCA_937871685.1 uncultured Verrucomicrobiota bacterium | reverse complement strand
CTCAACATCCTCTGCCGCGCCCTCGTCGAGATCGGCAACGACGCCAACGAGATCATCTCCCAGTCCGGCGGCTTCATCACCTCCTTCAACGACGAGACCGACCGCTTCTCGCGCACGGCCAACCGCCTGCAGGACATCGTCACGCAGGTCCGCCTCTCGCCGCTCGAGGCCCTCTTCCGCCGCCTCGGCCGCGTGGCCGCCGATACCGCCGAGCGCGAGGCCAAGGCCGTCCGCTGGGCGACGCAGGGCGGCAACACGCGGCTCGACCGCGTCATCATCGACCAGATCTTCCAGCCGCTGCTCCACCTCGTGCGCAACGCCGTTTCCCACGGCGTGGAGGACGGCGACGTGCGCTCCACCCGCCGCAAGGCCGCCGAGGGCACCGTGACCATGCGCGCCTCGCAGCGCGCCGGCCAGGTCATCCTCGAGCTGGAGGACGATGGCGGGGGCCTGGACCTCGGCGCCATCCGCCGGCGGGCCGTCGAGCGCGGCCTGCTCGCGCCGGACGCCGAGGTGGACGAGTCCCGCCTCGTCAACTTCATCTTCCAGCCCGGCTTCTCCACCGCGCGCCAGGTCACCGATGTCTCCGGCCGCGGCATCGGCATGGACGTGGTGCGCCGCGAGGTCGCCCGGCTCAACGGCACCATCGAGATCAAGTCCCGCGCCGGCCAGGGCTGCACGGTCACGCTGCGCCTGCCGGTCACCCTCTCGGTCAACCAAGCCGTCCTCCTCGGCGTCGGCGCCGAGACCTACGCCCTCCCGGCGAACTTCCTCGAGCGCGTCGTCGTCTGGAATCCCAGCGACGTTTCCCGCCGCGAGGACGGCGTGGAGGAGATGGCCGTCGGCGAGCGGCGCGTGCCCTTCGTGCGCCTCGACGCCCTCCTCGGCGCGCCGCCTGCCACCGATCGCCTGCCCGGCGCCGAGCGCCAGGCCGTCATTGTGCAGCTGGCCGACCAGTTCATCGCGTTCGGCGCCGACCGGAACCTCGGCCGCGCCGACATCGTGGTGAAGTCGCTCGGCCCCGTCTTCGCCGGCCACCCGCTCCTCGCCGGCGGCACCATCGGCCCGGACGGCCGCGTGATCCTGCTGCTCGACGTGCCCTCCATCGCGCAGGGCCTCCTGGAGAAGCGCGGCCTCGTCGCCCTCGTCCTGGCCGATGCCACGGCGCATCCCCGCGAGGAAGCCGCGCCGCCGGCCGCCGCGCCCGCCGGGCCGGACCGCCGCTCGCTGCCCCCCGTGCTCATCGTGGACGACTCGCTTTCCATCCGGAAGGTCGCCGAGAAATACGTCGGCGAGCTCGGCTGGCGCACGGACACCGCGGCCGATGGCGTGGCCGCGCTCGAGAAGCTCCGGCGCAACAAGTATTCCATCGTGCTCACCGACCTGGAGATGCCGCGCATGCACGGCTTCGACCTGCTCGCCGCCATCCGCGCCGACGCGTCGACCCATGACCTGCCCGTGCTGGTGGTCACCTCCCGCGCCGCCGACAAGCACCGGCAGCAAGCGCGCGAGCTGGGGGCCACCGATAACATCACGAAGCCCTTTTCAAAGGACCAGCTTGCGGAGGAGATCGAGGCGCACCTGCCGGCCACCGCCGTTGGGTGATGCCCGGCGGCCACCGCCGCCCCCAATCCCTCCGCCATGTCCACCTATTCCTGGGGCAACGAGCTCGACGAGCTTCGCCAGCTTGAGGCGGAGCTGACGGAAGCCCCGAACGTGGAGGGATTCCTGCAAGTCGCCGAGCGCTACGCCCACCTGAATCTCCACAAGGAGGCCGCCCGCTTCTACCGCCTCGCCGAGGATTGCGAGCACGGCCCGGAAGAGGGCCGGATGCCGCTCCCGATCCCCGCGGCGGCCCCCACGCCGGTCATCGGCCCCGTGGCCCTGCTGAACGGCGCGCTCGCCCCGCAAATGGTCGTGGAGATCATCCAGATGCTCTACAACACCATGCGCACCGGCGAGCTCGTGGTGAACGACACGCACGGCGAGACCGTCCGCCTCTACCTCGACAAGGGCCGCGTGATCAACGCCATCGGCAACCGCTTCGCGCGCGGCGAAAAGTCCTTCGAGCGCTCCCTGGTCATGCGCGAGGGCACCTACCAATTCTTCGAGCGCCCCGTGGCCCACATCGCGCCCGTCTTCGACCAAAACACCGACCACCTCCTGCTCGCCGCCCTCCAGCGCATCGACGAGCAAGCCTCGCTGCGGTGAGGCCGGCAGGGCGAAGCCTTGCGTTTTGATCCAGCTTGTCGCACTCCAAGTTTGGCCGAGCCGGTAAGAAGCGATCGCTCAACCTCATCGAAAACCGCTGTAGCTGCCTTGCCGGAGCGCGTTGAAGAGGCGGCTCTGTTCGCGCCGCGGACGTGTCGCCTGAAGCCTCAGACCTTCAGCGAAAGTCCCGGAGGCACCACGAAGGACACGGAGAGCACGAAGGAAAGCCTGGGGCTGCTGCAATCCTTCTTCGTGTCCTTCGTGGTTAATCCCTGCGGTCCGCGAGCAAAAACGGCTTTCGCCGGAATTCTATTGGGGGGCCGCTGCCGAATGCGCCTGTGCGGTGTCTGCACAGAGCGAAAATCAGGGGCGGCATCCCGCTCTGCGAGACTGCGCGGAAAAGCCTCCTCTACAGCGTCTGGATCTCGTCCTCGCGGCGTGACGGAGTCGTTGCCACAAATCCCTCCGCGTGGGTCGCGCTCGACGAGGACCAGGACGGATTCCACCCTCCCCCGCGATCCCGGTCTCCGCCAAAGCAGAAGGCGGGTGCCCTTATCGGAGCACCCGCCTTGGTTTGACCTCGCTTGGACGCGGCGCAGGGTCAGCCGTCGCCACCGCTCACGCCGCGAGCGGCATTCCGGCGTCGCCGCCGTTCGTGGCGCCATCGGCCTTCGGCGCCGCCGGCGGGACCTCCCCGGCGACCACCTCGGGCGTCTTCGCCGCCCCGGCGGACTTTGCCGGCGTTGCTCCCGCCGCCGCCTTCGCCGCGTGGCGGGCGAAGTGCCGGCGCAGCGAGGCCACCTCCGGCTCCAGTCCGGCCGGCGCGCCGCCGCGCAAGAGCGCCTGGTAGCCCGCGAGGGCGGTGGCCAGGCAATCGCTCTCCAGGCCCGCCATGGTGTCGTCGATCTGCTGGAGCAGCGTCGCCACTTCCCGGCGGCGCGCGGCAAGGTCCTCACGCGTCTGCCAGTCGCGCTGGGTCTCGGCGGGGCGCAGCATCGGCGGCATGATCTCGGGGTGCGCCTTCGTGAGCGCGAGGAACTCGCGCGTGAAGGACTCCTTGGCGATGCCCACGCGGAGCAGGTTGCGTCGCTCCGTCCCGCTCAGGGGCTGGAGCAGGCCGCCGAACTCGGTGCCGAGCGCCGTGATGGAAGCATCGACGCTGTGCCACTTCTCGGGCGTGACGACGATGGGCGCGCGGCCGGAGCGGGCGATGATTTTGGGGAGGGTTTTCATGACTAGGATAGGACTCAAAGGCCGCGGCTCGGATCCCTCGCCCGGCGCCGCGGCCCGCCGGAGAGGTGCCACCGAAGGGGCGGTGACGCCGCCATTCTTTCACACCCCCCTTGTCAGGATCGGTCATACCCCCGAAGATTTCTGAAAATAAATGAAGAAGAAGTCCCGCCGCCGTCCGCCCCGGAAGCCCTCCTCGCTCACTCCCTCCAACCCCGCGCCCGCCGCGCCGCCGCCGGAGGGGCAGTCCGCCGTGCGGCGCCGCGAGCAGCTCGCGCGCCTGTGGAAGATCCACCACATGCTCCTGGAGAAGCGCCCCAAGGCGCCGACGCGCACCGACTTCGCCCGGGCCTGCGGCGCGGTGGAGCGCACCATCTCGCGCGACCTGGACACCATGCGCCATACGCTGCGCCTGCCGGTGGCGTGGGACGAGCGCGCGCAGGGCTTCCGCTACACCCGGGACGACGTGCGCTTCGCGGCCACGGCGGTCGATCCCAGCGAGTTCTTCGCCCTGGCGGTGGCCGCGCAGATCGTGCGCGCCTACCGCGGCACGCGCCTGGAGGAGGGCGTGCGGGGTGCTTTGCACAAGCTGCGCCTGGAGCTGCGCCCGGACCTGGCCTTCGACCTGGACAGCCTCGGCAAGGTGATCTCCTTCCGCGGCACCGGCTTCGACCTGCTGGAAGACTTCACCCTGTTCCAGACGGTGACAGCGGCGGCGCTGGAGCGCGAGGAGCTGCGCTTCCAATACGAGCGCATGGAGGACACCGCGCCCGAGGAGCGCGTGGTGGAGCCCCTGCACGTGACCTGCATCGAGAACGCCTGGTATCTGCAAGGGCGCGACGTCCAAGCGGACCAGACGCGCCTCTACTGCCTGGTGCGCATGAAAGACGTGCGGCCCACCGGGCGGCGCTTCGTGCCGCCCTTGGACTTCGACGCCGACGCGCTCTTCGCCACGGCGCTGGGGGCCTTCGGGGGCGAGAAGCCGGTGCGCGTGGTGCTGCGCCTGCGCGGGCCGGCCGCGCGCGTGGTGCGCGAGCGGCGCTGGCACTCCAGCCAGGAGGTCACGCGTCGCGGGGAGGGGGAGACGGTGGGGGAGTTCCACGTCTCGGACACGCCCGACCTGCTCCAGTTCGTGCTGCGCTGGGGGGCGGACGCCGAGGTGCTGGAGCCCGCCTCCCTGCGCCAGAAGGTGCTCGCCCACGCCCGCGAGATCGTCGCGCGCGGGTGAGGCGCCCTCCCACGATCTTTTCGTCGGGCATCGCGCCCGCCAAGACGGCTTGCGCCTGCCGCAACCCATCGCAAGAATGTGCTTTCAGACCGCGGGCGGTCGTGTTCCTAAGTGACTACGAGAAAGAAAGTCGGTAGGAAGGTGCGGGCCTCCAGAAGCGAGGCACCGAGATATTTGTTCGTAGTCACTTAGCCCGCTTCGCAGGCAGGCTTTGCCCCCTGCCGAGGTTCCCGGGCGAGAAGCGCTGGAGGTGGGTGGCCCGTGCGTTGGAATACCCAGAGTGGAAAGTGAAAGGCGCGCGGGACTCGTTTCCGGCACCAAGTAACGAGAAGCCGCGCGCGGACCAGATTTTCGAAGGCGGACGCCCGTCCGCCCTTGGTTGCCTCTTTAAGTCCACTACGGCCAGGAAGTAGTCCCCCTCCCCGTGGGCCGACTCCACCGCTTGGGGAATGGCTGTGTTGCCGCCTTCCACCAGCGCCGCCTTGTAACGCCCGCCGAAGAGGTGCCCCCACAGGTGATGGCGGTTGTTGAAGCGGCGCGAGTAGGTGGTTTGCACCAGCGCATGCCGGCCACCAAGTTGGGCTCCGGGGTCTCCAGCAGCAGATGGGAGTGGTTGCCCATCAGCACCCACGCGTGCACGCGCCAGCCGGTGCGCGCGCAGGCCTGGCCCAAGGCGTCCAGGAACGAGCGCCGGTCCAAGTCGTCGCGGAAGATGGCCTCGCGCCGGTCCCCGCGCGCCATGACATGGGAGAAGGCGCCCGAGAACTCCAGGCGCAGTTGGCGAGGCGTGGCCGCAGACTCGGACGACCGAAGGAAGTGTCAAGAGTTTTATCCTGACCCCTTTTCAGGTTCGGGGCGTTCGCGGCCTTGCAAGCGAGCCTGCGAGCGCCGCCGCCGCCGCCCGGTGCGCCGCAGCTCGGTGGGCCTTGGCGGTCGCGCGTGGAAGAAGCGCGTTCGGCTTGGTGAGTTGCCGGCCAAGAAGTTGGAGGAGCGAAGGAGCGGCGGGGCGATCCGACCACTCCACTGGCTGCCGCGGCCCCGCCCCGCCGCTCCGCAGCGCCCGCCAGGGAGCAAGCGGACGGCTGGCGCGAGCGAAGCGAGAGGAAGAGCGCGCAGGGAGGAACGAGCGAGCACGCGACCGGCGCCAGGAGAAGGACGCGCGCGACCGGCTCTGCTGCTGGAAGCTGGCGGCGCGCGCTGTGCGTAAGCGAAGCGAAGCAGAGCGCGTGACGCCGAGCGCCGTTCGCGCCAAGGCCCGCCAGCGACGGCGCGCCGGCTGCCGGGGCGTCCGTTGCTGCGCGAAGCGCCGAAAGGTTCGCCCCGACCCAGCAGCCGGCGTGACGGAGCGGTCGCGTTGGGCCTGCCTCGTGCCATGGCCGGCCGCCCCGACCCTGCGCCAGCGTGAAGCGTCCGAGCCCGAGTCGAAGTCAGAGAGTTAGTGACCGTGTGACCGCTATCAGTTTGCGAAGCTTTTTCAGGCTGAACTCCATCCGTCCAAAACGCTCCAGCAGAGAGACAATGGCGGGCATGAACTCGTCTAGCTGGGTCTCACTGAGCTTTTTTTCAAGTTCAATGGAGGCGAACTGATCATCCAGCCAGTAAAGCCGAAGTCGGGATGCCTTAGACAAGGCGCGAAGCAAGTTCAAGTGACCATCCGCGTCGTTCCTCGTAAATCCTCTAGCGGTAAATGCGTGGTAACGGAGAAGCGCCAGTTGCACATCAAGTGAAGCCTCTGGCACGAACCACCCATCGAACGTGACTTGCGCCGTTTGTAAATTAACTCCAGGCGGGCTGAACGGGGCATCCTCGAACTCCGCGTTCATACAAAAAAACAAGAGGTTCTTCTCAAAGCCAATCCGGTCGCCGGTTTCGGCAAGCAGTTTATGCTTTTCCGGCGGAGGAAGTCCTCGCAGAACCAAGATTGCTTGTGGTTGGATCTCTAGCTCCTCAAACAAGCCCGGCGGACAGGGTTGCGCGCCCTTTTTTGCGAGTGCCTCAGCGATCCCACTGGTAGCCTCGTTGCTCATTTGAAGAGTTGGATTCCATAGCCAGGGAACATGCCCGTGAGGCCACCGAAGGCGGCTCTGTTATCGACTATGATCACATAGTTTAGGCCACATTCCTCGGCGATGGAAGCTTGATATCCAAACTGGTCGGCTCGGTCGCGGACCCAATTTGGAGGCGGATTTCGCCCCGCAGTCCACTGATGGCCCGTTTTCACTTCGTATACCGTGGTTGGCGGGATGTTATACGGCCCGGGGCTGGCGGCGTCATACGTAACTGAGCGCCCCGAGGGGGTCGTAACCATCATGTTCAAGTTGATTCCTCCGTTCAACTTTGCAGCTAAGAGATCGTGAGGCGCATACCCTCCACGCGGAGGAACCCAAGCAAATTCACACTTCGATTTGCACTTCGGGTTCTGCGAAGAACTTGGGTTCGGAGTGGGTTGCCCATTGCTTGGCAACGTGGACGGGAACACGACGGTCCCCGGGCCGCTGATATAGGTCGGCCCCGTCGATCCTGTCGGCACTCGAACCGTCTGCGGGGTGCCGGTGCCGGTGGTGTAGGTAGGTGGTGGCGGCCGGATCGGGAACCGGCGCAGGCCGGTGTCGTCAACCGCGTTGATGGGATCATTATCAACGAACCCATACAAATTGAGCCCACCTTCTTCCTCAATGGGGTCGCGGCTGATCCAGCGGCCGGTGCTGGGGTGGTAGTAGCGATAGCCGT
>CALMOL010000454.1 GCA_937871685.1 uncultured Verrucomicrobiota bacterium | reverse complement strand
GCGCTCGGGACGCTCGCCGCGGGGCTCGCGGTCGGGACGGTCGCCGAAGCGCTCGCGGCCACCGCGGTCGCCGCCGCCACGAGGGCCGCGGTCTCCGCGGTCTCCGCGCGGGCCACGGTCGCCACGATCCCCGCGGGGTTCGCGGTCGCCGCCGCCAGCGGCGGGGGCCACGTCGCCGTGGAGGCCGAGGGCGGGCTCGTTGCGGTCGCGCATGGCGGCCTTGCGGGAAAGGCGGACCTTCCCGTTGCCCTCGATGCCGGTGACCTTCACCCAGATCATGTCGCCGATGCGGATGACGTCCTCGGTGCGGTTCACGCGGAAGTCGGCCAGCTCGGAGATGTGCACGAGGCCTTCCTTGCCGGGCAGGCATTCGACGAAGGCGCCGAACTCCTTGATGCTCACCACGCGGGCGTGATAGACGGCGTCGAGCTCGAGCTCCTTGGTCATGCCCATGATGATCTCGCGGGCGCGCGCCATCGCGTCGCCGCTTGAGGAGTAGATCTGCACGGAGCCGTCGTCCTCGATGTTGATCTCGGCGCCGGTCTCGGCCACGATGCCCTTGATGGTCTTGCCGCCAGGCCCAATGAGGAGGCCGATCTTCTCCGGGTTGATGCGGATGGTTTCGATGCGCGGGGCGTAGGGGCTCATCTCGGTGCGCGGCGCGGCGAGCGTTGCGGCCATGGTGGCCAGGACGTTCATGCGGGCGTCGCGGGCGAGGCGGATGGCGCGGGCCATCATTTCCAGCGGGATGCCGGTGAGCTTGAGGTCGAGCTGGAAGCCGGTGACGCCGGTATCGGTGCCGCACAGCTTGAAGTCCATGTCGCCGAAGTGGTCCTCGGAGCCGATGATGTCGGTGAGGAGCGTGTGGCGCTGGAGCTTGCCGGCGTCATCGTGCTCGGTGACGAGGCCGACGGAGATGCCGGCCACGGGCTTCTTGAGCGGGATGCCGGCGTCCATGAGGGCGAGGCAGCCGCCGCACACGGAGGCCATCGAGGAGGAGCCGTTGGACTCCATGATCTCGGACGACACGCGGATGGCGTAGGGGAATTCCTCGACGGTGGGGATGACGGCGAGCAGGGAGCGCTCGGCGAGGGCGCCGTGGCCGATCTCGCGGCGGCTCTGGCCGCCGGTGCGGCCGGTCTCGCCCACGGAGAAGGGCGGGAAGTTGTAATGGAGGATGAAGCGCTTGGTCTTCGTGCCGCCGGTGTAGCCGTCGAGCTCCTGGGCGTCCTTCAGCGTGCCGAGGGTGGCGAGGGCGACGGACTGCGTTTCGCCGCGCGTGAAGAGCGCGGAGCCGTGCGAGCGCGGCAGGAGGCCGGTCTCGCAGGTGATCTTGCGGATGTCGAAGAAGCCGCGGCCGTCGGCGCGCTTTTCCTTGTCGAGGATGCTCTTGCGGAAGGCCTTCTTCTGCAGGTAATCGAAGGCCTGGGAGATGTCGAAGTCGCCGGCCGCGGGGTTCTTTTCGAGGATGGCGGCGCGGACTTCGTCCTTGAGGGCACCGACGGCCTTGGCGCGGGCAACCTTGCTCTCGTTGTAGATGGCGCCCTCGATGCGGTCGCTGGCCACCTGGTAGGCGATCTCCATCAGTTCGGGGGCGACCTGGAAGAGCTTCACCTCGCGCTTGGTCGGATTCACCGCGGCGGCGAGTTCCTTCTGCGCGGCGATGAGCGGCTGGATGGCCTTCTGGCCGAACTCCAGCGCGGCGATGAAGTCCTCGTCGGCCACTTCGAAGGCCTCGCCCTCGATCATGACGACGTCGGTCTCGTTGCCGACATAGACGAGCTCCAAGTCGCTCATGGAGCGCTGGGAATTGGTGGGATTGGCGACAAACTGGCCGTCCACGCGGCCCACGCGCACCGCGGCCACGGGGCCGGCGAAGGGGATGTCGGACACGCACAGCGCGGCGGAAGCGCCGTTGATGCAGAGCATGTCTGGATCGTTCTCGCCGTCGGCCGAGAGCATCAGGGCGATGATCTGCGTGTCGTAGAGGTAGCCCTTGGGGAAGAGCGGCCGCAGCGGACGATCCGTCATGCGGCAGGTGAGGACTTCCTTCTCGGAGGGCTTGCCCTCGCGGCGGAAGAAGCCACCGGGGAAGCGGCCCACGGCGGCGGCCTTCTCGCGGTATTCCACCGAGAGCGGGAACCAGTCCTGGCCCGGCTTGATGGTGGTGGCGGAGACGGCGGAAACCATGAGGACGGTCTCGCCGTGGGTGACCATGACGGCGCCGTCCGCTAACTTCGCGATCTTGCCGGTCTCGATGGTGATGGGGGTCGCGCCGACGTCGGCGCGAACTTGATGAATAGCCATGGGGATGGGGTTCTGTCGGTTGGGTTGGGGATGCGGCGAACCGCCGCCAACGCACCGCGCCGCCGTTCATGCGCCCGACCGACCCTGAGGGGCTCCATCTTTAGGTTTCAACGCCCGCGTCTTCCGGGGGGAAAAGAACGCTGAAACCTACCGATGAAGCGGATGCCTTGGCTAGCCGAGAGAGAAACGTTGCGAGGCGCGCGGAGGGAAGGGCGCCGAAATTTTGGAAGGAGGAGATTAAGGAGGCGGACGCACCATGTCCTGAAGCGAGGCTGTCTTAGACAGGATTTTCAGGATTACAGGATGAACAGGATTGGGGAGGAACTTGTTCCCGATTCGGTGCCGGCTTGAGGAGGAATCAGCCTTCCCTTCAGCTAAGGCGATTATCCCTTCAAGACATGTCCCAGAAGCAATTCCTCAACTCTCCTTCTGGTAACTTGTTGTGAGGGGATAATCGCCTCAGCTAATCCTGTTCATCCTGTAATCCTGAAAATCCTGTCTCCATTGCCGCAAAAGTTTTTGGCGCGTTGCCCCGGAAAGGAAACGGGGCGGTTTTGAGGCCGCCCCGTTCCGGGAAGAGTTATTTGCGCAGGCCGAGTTTAGTAATGGCGGCCTTGTAGCGGTCGTTCGCCGTGCGCTGAAGGTAATTCAGCAGCGAGCGGCGGCGCGCGACGAGCATCAGCAGGCCGCGGCGTGTGGAAAAGTCCTTCGCGTGGGTCTGAAGGTGCGCGGTGAGGTGCGTGATGCGCTCGGTGAGGCGGGCGATCTGCACGTCGGCGGAGCCGGTGTCCTTTTCGTGGAGTTGGAAAGCCTTGCGCTCGGTGGTCTGGGGTTGCTCGGCGGCGGGAGCGGTATCGGTAGCGGTGTCGGAACTCATGGGTGGTCTGGCTGTGGCGGCGCCGGGAGGCGCAGCTCGGGCGCGCGGCAGCCAGGGCCGCGGCCAGGGTGGATGGAGGTGGAAACGGTCGGAACTGGCAGCCCCGCAAGGATTCGAACCTTGAAAAGCTGATCCAAAGTCAGCTGTGTTACCATTACACCACAGGGCTGTGGTGGGCGCGCACGGTAGGGGCTTTCGGACCGGACGCAAGAAAAGCTTGCGGAAAGCCGCCCCCGGTCGGAGCCAAGCCAAAAGAAACCCCGGCCTGCCGAGGCGGGCCGGGGGGAGGAAAACCGAGGGGCCAACTCAGGCGCGCGGCAGCTTTTCCAGCGCCTCGATGAAGGCCTTGGGGCCGCCCTTCATGTAGCCAAGCTCGCCGACCTTCTTCCCCTCGCCGTTCAGCACGACGATGGTCGGGAAGCCCTGGACGCCGTATTGCTGGGCGAGCTTCTCGTTGCGCGCCTTCTCGTCGGCGCTCTGCGGCTTGCCCTTCGGGAAGTCGAGCTCCACGAGCACGAGGTTGTCCTTGGCGTATTGCTGGAACTCGGGCTGGGAGAAGACCTCCTTGTTCAGCTTGATGCACCAACCGCACCAGTCCGAGCCGGTGAAGTCCATCAGCACCAGCTTCTTGGTGCCCTTGGCGGTGGCGACGCCCTTGTCGGGGTCGGTCATCCAGCCCTCGGCCGCGCGGGCCATGGGCGCGAGGGCACACGCGAAGAAGAAGAAAGACGAAAGGCAGGCGAGGAGGATTCTCATGGAAGTGATAGGTGCGGTGGGTGAGACGCTGCGATTCGCGGGGGTGTTCAATGCAATCGAGGCAGCATGCGCCCGGTGAGCCTTCTCAGCGGCGGCGGCGGCGGAACGGATTCCACCAACTTGAACCGCCTCCGCCGGCCACGTTTTTTCGGCCGAGGTTCACCAGTTCCGTGCAGCCTTCTTGGCGCAGTCTTTCGGTCAACTCGTCTGCACCTCGCTCCAGCTTCAATTCCATCTCGTCCGGATGCAGCGGCAGCACCGAGAAGAAATGGATGGTCTTCTCCTCCGACACGCGAAGCTCGCGGAATGCCTCATCCACGGTCGTCGGATCACCCAGCATCACGCCGATGAAGGGCACGCCGGGCGCCAGTGGGCTGGCAGGATCGCCGTTGGGTATCGTGTGGTGCCGCCACAGCCAAGTTTGATATTCGTGCGGCATTCGCGCGAGCATCTTGAGCCATCGCACCGGCCAGTAGTTCGCCTCGTCCTCGAAGTCCTTGTTCTGCAAGGGCCACGCCGGCGGCAGGCAAAGCATCAGCTCGGCAAAGCGATGCTCCGGGAAGTCTTCCGGAGCGCTCATCGGAAGGTCGCTCATTCCGGAGGTCACCAGCGTGTGGAAGGGACGCTCCTTCGTCGGCTCCACCATGTGGACATCGATGTGAACGAGGTCCGAGATGATCTCATGAAACACTGCCTTCACCGGCCCGATGTGCCGGGTGATGTGCGCATCGATGGCCTCGATTTCCGAGCCGGCCATGTCCGGCGGCGTCCATGCGCCGGATTCCCGGGGTTCATGGCGGTGGATTCTGCTGCCACCTTCGGAAAACTCCTCGTCCGCCGGTTCTCTGCGCATGGGTTAAGGAAGGCCGCAGGCGTGAATCCGGCAAGCGCCCTCACGCGCCGGCGCGGCGCGAGAGCTTTTGGCCCTCCTTGGAGTCCTTCACGTCCCAGCCGAGCGCGGCCAGCTCGGCGCGCAGGGCGTCGGATGCCTTCCAATCCTTCGCGTCGCGGGCAGCGGCGCGACGGTCGAGCAGCGCCTGCGCCTCGGGCGGGATGCCGGCCGCCTCGGGTTCCACGGCGAGCACGCGCTGGAGCTTGGCGAACCATTCGGCGTAGCCGCGCGCCTGCCCGGAGGAAAGCTGGCCGAGGTCGAGCGCGCGGTTGGTTTCGGTGACGGTCTTGAAGAGCTCGCCGAGCGCGCCGGAGATGTTGAGGTTCGCGTCGAGCGCATTCTCGAATCGCTCCTCGGCGGCCACCTGGGGAATCACCCCGGGCTGGTCTGGCTCCAGCGCGGCGCGCTCGGCGATGCGCTCGGCCCACGCGTCGAGGCGGGCGAGGGCGGCGCGGGCGTCGGCGAGGCCGGCGAGGGTGAAGTTCAGCGGCAGCCCGTAGTTCACGCGCAGCAGGGCGAAGCGCACCTCGCGGCCGGTCCAGCCCTGCGCGAGGAGGTCGCGCAGGGTGTAGAAGTTGCCGAGCGACTTCGACATCTTCTGCCCGTCCACGAGCAGGTGCTCGCCGTGGACCCAGTGGCGCGCGAAGGTCAGGCCGGTGCAGCACTCGGTCTGCGCGATCTCGGCCTCGTGGTGCGGGAAGATGTTGTCCACGCCGCCGCAATGGATGTCCAGCTCGTCGCCGAGCAGCGCGGTGGCCATCGCGCTGCACTCGATGTGCCAGCCGGGCCGGCCCGGGCCCCAGGGCGAGTCCCAGCGCACGTCGCCGTCGTCCGCGTCCCACGCCTTCCACAGGGCGAAGTCGCCCACGCTCTCCTTCTCGTATTCATCCGAGCGAACGCGCGCGCCGGGGCGGAGGTTTTCCAGGTCGAGCCGCGCCAGCCGGCCGTAGGCGGGGAAGGAAGCGATGCGGAAATACACCGAGCCGTCGTCCGCGCGGTAGGCGTGGCCGCGCTCCACCAGCGTGGCGATCATCGCGATCATGCGCGCGACGTGCGCCGGGTCGGTGGCCTCGGGGTAGGCCTCGGCGCGCCGGATGCGCAGGAGGTCGAGATCCTCGAAGAAGGTCTTCTTGTAGCGCGCGGTGAACTCCCCCAGCGTCACGCCGGCCTGGCGCGCGCCGCGGATGGTCTTGTCGTCCACGTCGGTGAGGTTCATCACGCGCAGCACGCGGTAGCCGCGCAGCTCGAGGTGCCGCTGAAGCAGGTCCTCGAAGACGAAGGAGCGCAGGTTCCCGATGTGCGCGTGGTCATAGACGGTCGGCCCGCAGGTATACATCCGCACGAGCGGCGGGTCCTTGGGACGGAACTCCTCGACGTCGCGGGCGAGGGTGTTGAAGAGGCGGACGGGCATGGGCGGAGGCCGAGAAGATCGTGAATCGTGAATGGTGAATCGTGCCCCCAGGAGCGCGCGCGGTGAGCACGCTCGCGGGCCTTCGCCGAGACGGCTCAAATGTTGGGGTAATCCTCAGGATCGGGCAGCCGCTCCACGCTGGCGACGGCCATTGCGGACATGCCTTCCCCGCGGCCGAGGAAGCCCATCTTCTCGTTCGTGGTGGCCTTCACGCTCACGCGATCGATGGGCAGGCGCAGCGCGCCGGCGAGCGCAGCGCGGATGGCGGGCAGGTGCGGCATGATCTTTGGCGCCTCGGCGATCAGCGTGGCGTCCACGTTCACGGCGCGCGCGTTCTGCTCGGCGAGGATCTCCACGGTGCGCGCGAGAATGCGGAGCGAGGAGATGCCCTCGATGGACGCGTCGGTGTTTGGGAAATGAATGCCGATGTCGCCCGCCGCGACCGCGCCGAGCAAGGCGTCGGCGATGGCGTGCGAGAGCACGTCGGCATCCGAGTGGCCGAGCAGGCCGCGGTCATGCGGGATCTCCACGCCGCCGAGCACGAGCCGGCGGCCGGCGGCGAGCTGGTGGGTGTCGTAGCCGATGCCGGTGAGGAAGGTGGGCATGGAAGAAAGGGAAGTTCTAAGCTCCAAGCATCAAGCTTCAAGGAAGGGCCGAAAGGGAAAGGAACGAAGTTTGGCAAGGCGGCCCTGTTTCTGCCTTCAGCCCTTCACCTTTCGGCCCTTCCTTGAAGCTTGATGCTTGAAGCTTGAATTTTCACAGCAGCAGCTTGGCTCCCTCCCACCTCGCACCCGCCAGCTCGGGCATCGCGCCGCTCACGGCGGCGATGGAGTAGTGCTCGGAGCCGGGCCGGCCGCGCGGCGTGAGGCGCACGCTGCCGCCGGCGTGAACCACCATCGGCCAGCCCGCGGCGATGTCCCACAGCGAGATGCCCGGCTCGAGGTAGGCGTCGATGCGGCCGGCGGCCGTCCACGCCATGGCCAGCGCGGCGCTCCCGAGGAAGCGGCACTTCCGCGCGCGGTCGATCATGTCGAGCATGAGCGGCATCGCGTCGCGCTTGGCGTCGTTGGTGCGCGAGAGGCCCACGATCACCACGGCCTCGCCGAGCGTGCTCCGCGCGGACACCTGCAGCGGACGACCATTGCAGCGCGGCGGTCCGCCGCCTTCCTCCCACGCGAAGAGCTCGTCCACGTTCGGGTCGAAGATCGCGCCCGCGATCACCTCCTGGCCGCGGCGCAGCGCCACGCTCACGCACCAGTGCGGGATGCCGTAGAAGTAGTTCACGGTGCCGTCGAGCGGATCCACGATCCATTGAAACTCGGAGCCGGCCGGGCCGCCGATTCCCTCCTCACCGAGGAGGGCGTGACCGGGATGCGCGGCGGTGATCTCGTCGAAGATCATCTCCTGCGCGGCCACGTCGAGCGCGAGCTTGATGTCGTGCGCGGTGGACTGGTTCACCTCGGCGACCTCGTGCACGCGAGACCGGAGCATGAGGCCCGCGCGGCGCGCGGCGGAGACGGCGGTGTCGAGGAAGGATGCCATCGCCTTCCTTAGCGCGAGAGCGCGCGGCGCGCCCACCGGAAAAACAAATCGGGGGAAGGAAGCGAACTTCCTCCCCCCGATGGGATCTTTTGCCGGGTAAGCCCGCGCGCAGATTCACGCGCGGCGCTGGGTTGCCGTTACATCGACGGCATCGGAGCTGCGGCCTTCTTGGCCGGAGCCTTCTTGGCGGCGGCCTTCTTGGCCGGGGCCTTCTTCGCCGCGGGCTTCTTGGCGGCGGCTTTCTTGGCCTTGGGAGCAGCCTTCTTGGCTGCGGGCTTCTTCGCGGCGGCGGCCTTCTTGGCCGGGGCCTTCTTCGCCGCGGGCTTCTTGGCGGCGGCTTTCTTGGGAGCTGGCATGTGGTGTTTCACCCCTTTCTATCCGCGAGATGCGGAGGTTGTTTCGCCGACGCTTGACAACGTCACGGGACGCTGCGCGCCGACTGCGCGGAGTTAGAGGATCATCACCGCGCGGGTCAAACGAATTCTTGCACGCGCGTGAAAAAATTTTCATCCGCGCGTGAGAATCGCAATGAGATCGCGCGCGATCGCGCGCTTCGACGCGCGCGGCAGAAGTTCCTCGCCGCCGCCGCGCCACAGCACGCGCAGCTCATTCTCATCCGCGCCGAAGCCGAGGCCGGGCGCGGCCACGTCGTTGCCGACGATCGCGTCGCAGCCCTTCGCCGCGAGCTTGGCGCGCGCGTGGGCGAGGAGGTTCTCCGTCTCCGCGGCGAAGCCAACGACGCGCGCCAAGCCCGCGGGGCGCGCGGGGCCGGCGAGCGAGGCGAGGATGTCGCGCGTGGGCACGAGTTCGAGCATGAGATGCGCGCGGCCGGACTTCTTGATCTTCTGCGGCTCGACGCGCACGGGTTTGAAGTCGGCCACCGCCGCGCAAAGCACCGCGAGCGCGCAGCCCGGAGCGAGCGCGTGGACGGCGTCGAACATCTCGTCGCTCGTCTCCACCGGCGCGAAGACGGCGAGCCCTTCCGGCGGCGGCATCGCCACCGGCCCGGCGACGAGCACGACCTCGTGTCCCGCCTCGACCGCGGCCTCGGCGAGCGCCCATCCCATCTTGCCCGAGGAGCGATTGCCGAGGTAGCGCACCGGATCGAGCGGCTCGCGCGTGGGCCCGGCGGTGAGGAGGAGGCGCATGGGCGGAGGTGAATCGTGAATGGTGAATGGTCCAATCAGGCCGCGCCGGCGCGCGACGGGCGACCGTCCAGCCCGCGCCACGATTCACGATTCACGATTCACCTCGGCCGCTTTCAGCATCTGCTCCGCCCGCTCCACGATGCCGTCCACCGGCCACAAGCGGCCAACGCCCTCGTAGCCGCACGCGAGCATCCCTTCCTCGGGGCCGATGAACTGCGCGCCGCGCGCGCGCAGCGTGGCGGCATTCTGCTGCACGGCGGGGTGGAGCCACATCTTGCCGTTCATCGCCGGCGCGAGCAGCAGCGGCGCGCGCGTGGCCAGCGCGATGGCCGCCAGCGCGTGCCCGGCCATCCCCAGCGCCAGCTCGGCCAGGACGTGCGCGGTGGCCGGCACGATCAGCAGCAGCTTGGCGCGGTCCGCGAGCTCGATGTGGCCGGGCTTCCAGCCGGGCTGCTCGTCGAAGAGGTCCGTGACCACCGGGTGCCGCGAGAGCGTCTGGAGGGTGAGCGGCCCGATGAACTTCTGCGCGTCCGCCGTCATGACCACGCGCACCTCGTGGCCGCGCTGCGTGAGCCGCGAGGCGAGGTCGGCCGCGCGGAAGGCGGCGATGGAGCCGGTGACGCCGAGGACGATCATGAACCGAGGTGAATCGTGAATCGTAGATCGTGAATCGTAAAATGCGGCACCTGGATCGAGGCCGCAGCACCGCACGAGGACGGCTGAGTCTCACGATTCACGATTCACGATTCACGATTCACGATTCACGATTCACGATTCACGATTCACTCCGTTCCCCTCGCCGGCATCAGCCGCCGCGACAGGTAGCGCTCGGCCTTCATGATGGCGCGGAACTTCTGCAGGTCCTCCTCCATCGTGCCGGAAATGATGACGTAGCGGTATTCGCGCCAGCGCTCCATCTCGCCGACGGCGTTTTGCAGGCGGCGCTCGATCTGCGCCTCGGTCTCGGTGCCGCGCTTGAGCAGGCGGCGGCGCAGCTCCCCGAGGCTCGGCGGCATCACGAACACATCCGCGAGCGCCTCGGCGATCTCCGGGTTGGGATCCGAGCGGATGGTGGCGGCGCCCTGCACGTCGATGTCCACGAGCACGTCGGTGCCGCCCCGCAGGCAGGCCTTCACGGGCGCGCGCAGCGTGCCGTAGAAATTCCCGTGCACGTCGGCCCACTCGAGGAACTCGCCGGCCGCCGCGCGCGCGCGAAACTCGTCCGCGGAAATAAAGTGATAGTCCTCGCCGTCCACCTCGCCGGGACGCGGCGCGCGCGTGGTGCAGGAGACGGAGTAAACGAAGTCGCCCTTGGGCCGGAGGTTCTCGCGGATGGTGCTCTTGCCCGCGCCGGAGGGCGCCGAGAGCACAAAAAGGATGCCGCGCCGGAAGAACCCGGGCGGCTGCGCCGAGCGCGCCGGCGGCGCGTAGTCGAAGGAGCGCTCGGGCGGAGGGGTGCTTTCCATTGGCAGATTTCCACCGGTGGCGGGTGATTCTCAAGCCACGGGGCGGTGAATCGTGAATCGTGAATGGTGAATCGTGGCAATACACCAGGTCGCGACCATTCCGGCATTCCCAGCGGGCTCGCACGATTCACCATTCACGATTCACGATTCACTTCTCCCATTTGCGATGACGCCTCCACCCAGTTCACCGATCCCCTCTCCTGCCTCCCCCCGCTGGTCGCTCGCCGGCCGGCAGGCGCTCGTCACCGGCGGCTCGCTGGGCATCGGGCGCGCGACGGCGGCGGAGATGCTCGCGCTCGCCGAGCCCTGGCTCACCGGCGACGACGACTACCCGCGGCCGCCGAGCAACCGCGAGGTCTACGAGCGGGTGCGGACCTGGCGCGGCTACGCCTGGAACCTCGAGCGGGCGCAGCGCGTGGA
>CALMOL010000453.1 GCA_937871685.1 uncultured Verrucomicrobiota bacterium | reverse complement strand
GCCTGGAGTGGATCCAGCCGCCGGTGGCGGTGGCGCATCCGCTGGACGACGGCACGGCGGCGGCGCTCTCCCAGTCGATGCCGGAGACGTGCGCCACGCTCGGGGAAGATGGGAACGCGTGGCAGGCGCTGATGGAGCCGTTCGCGCGGCATTGGGATGCGCTCGCGGAGGAATTGCTCCAGCCGATGCTGCATCTGCCGCGGCATCCGTTTTTGCTCGGGCGCTTTGGATGGCTCGCGCTGCAATCGGCGGCGGGCCTCGCGCGGCGGACGTTCCGCGGCGAGATGGCGCGGGCGCTCTTCGCCGGGCTGGCGGCGCACTCGTTCTTGCCGTTGGAAGCCGCGGGCTCGGCGAGCTTCGGACTCGTGCTCGGCCTCGCGGGACACGCGGTCGGCTGGCCGCTGCCGCGCGGGGGCTCGCAGAAGATCGCGGACGCCCTCGCGGCGCACCTGCGCGAACTCGGCGGCACCCTCGAGACCGACCGGCTGGTCACCGACGTGCGCGAGTTCGAGCGCGAGCGGGCCGTGCTGCTCGATCTCACCGCGTGGCCGGCCGCGCGCGTGGCCGCCGGCCGGCTGCCCGAAGGATACCGACGCCGGCTGGAGCGATTCCCGCACGGGCCGGCGGTCTTCAAGCTCGACTACGCCCTGGACGGCCCCATTCCCTGGACCGCGGAGGCGTGCCGGCGCGCGGGCACCGTGCATCTGGGCGGCACGCTCGCGGAGGTGGCGGAAGGCGAGCGTCGGGTCGCGCGCGGCGAGCTGCCCGCGCGGCCCTTCGTCCTGCTCGCGCAGCAGAGCCTGTTCGATCCGTCGCGCGCGCCGGCCGGGAAGCACACGGCGTGGGCCTACTGCCATGTGCCGCGCGGCTGCACGGTGGACTGCACCGCGATCATCGAGTCGCAGATCGAGCGCTTCGCGCCCGGCTTCCGCGACCGCGTCCTGATGCGGCGCGCTTCCGACGCCCGCGCGCTCGCGGCCGGCAACGCCAATCTCGACGGCGGCGACATTTCCGGCGGCGCGAACGACCTCTGGCACCTCCTGGCGCGCCCGGCGCTGCGCCTCGTGCCCTGGCGGACGCCGGCGCGGGGCCTCTACCTTTGCTCGTCGTCCACGCCGCCGGGCGGTGGTGTCCACGGAATGTGCGGCTTTCACGCCGCCCGCGCCGCCCTGGCGCGCGAACTCCGCTGAGCGCCGGAGCAGCTTCGGCGGCCGGCTCGACTCCTGTTCCCGATGATTCCCGATCCCAGCCGGCCCGATGCGCCGGAAGCGCCCAGCGTTGAGAAGCCTTCCCTCCTCGGGCGCGTCGGGGCGAGCATTCGCCGCGCGGTCACCGGGGTTGCTCCGGGCGGCGCGTTCGGCGCGCCGGGGGCCGAGGCGCGCTGGACCCGCGCGGCCAAGCAAGGCGTGGGCACCGCCTACCACACGAGCTGCCTGGTCTGGTTCACCGTCGCGGACGGCATCGTGAACGAGGTTTATTACCCGCTCATCGACCGGCCGAACACGCGCGACCTCCAGTTCCTCATTACCGACGGCGCAACCTTCTGCCACGAGGAGCGGCGCGACCTCGACCACCAGCTCGAATACCCCGAGAAGGACGCCTTGCTCTACCGTCTCACGAACACGGACCGCGCCGGGCGCTACCGCATCGTGAAGGAGGTGATCTGCGACGCCGAGCACTCCGTGCTGCTCATTCACGCGCAGGTGGAAATCCTGGACGAGTCGCTGCGCGGGAAGCTGCGCGTCTTCGCCCTCCTCGCGCCGCACCTCAACCGCGGCGGCATGCACAACTCGGCCGCGCTCTGCAACCTCGGCGGGCGGAAGCTTTTCCACGCCTTTCGCGCGGACACGGGGCACGAGTCGCCCTTCGACGACGTGCACCTGGCCTTCGGCGCGCAGCCGGATTTCCTGCGCCGCTCGGTGGGCTACGCGGGCGCGAGCGATGGCTGGCAGGACCTGCGCAACTTCGCGATGGACTGGGAGTTTCCCTCCGCCGAGGACGGCAACATCGCGCTGACGGCCGAGTGCGACCTTTCGCGCGGCGGGGCGTTCACCCTCGCCGTGGGCTTCGGACGGTTGCAGTTCGGCGCGGCGACGAAGGTGATCCAAGCCTTCTCGCTGCCCTTCGCGCGGCATCGCCGGGACTACGTGGCCGGCTGGCAGGGCGTGAGCCAGGGGCCGGACCACGCCAAGCACACCGGCGACGGCGGATCGCTCTTTCGTCTCTCGCGCTGCCTGCTCCAAGCGCACGAGGACAAGGTCTTTTGCGGCGCGATCGTCGCCTCGCTGTCCATCCCCTGGGGCGAGACGAAGGGCGACGCCGAGATCGGCGGCTATCACTTGGTGTGGCCGCGCGACCTCGTGCAGACCTGCACCGGCCTGCTCGCCGCGGGGCACACGGACGCGCCGCGGCGCGCGCTTGGCTGGCTGGCGTGCCTGCAAGGCAGCGACGGCGGCCTGCCGCAAAACGCGTGGATCCAAGGCGAGGCCCATCTGGAGGTTTCGCAGCTCGACCAAGTGGCCGCGCCGGTGCTGCTCGCCTGGCGCGTGCGCGAGGCGAAGGCCCTGGCGGAATTTGACCCATGGACGCTCGTCTCGCGGGCCGCCGGCTGCCTCGTGGCGCGCGGGCCGGTGACGATGCAGGAGCGCTGGGAGGAGGCGAGCGGCTGGTCGCCTTCCACGCTGGCCGCGAGCATCGCGGCGCTGGTGATCACCGGGGTGCTCGCGCGCGAGCGCGGCGACGCGGCGACGGCCGGCTTCGTGCTCGCCTACGCCGATTGGCTGGAGGCGCACCTCGAGGAATGGACCGTGACCACGCGCGGCGAGCTCATGGCGGGAGCGCCGCGCCACTACATCCGCCTCACGCCCGCCGACGCCAGCGACCCGCACGCGAAGGCCGAGCCGGACACGGCAGTCCTAAAGCTGGCAAACGGCGGCGGCGAGTGGCCGGCGCGGAACGTGGTGAGCCTCGATTTCCTCCAACTGGTCCGCCTCGGCGTGCGCGACCCGCTGGACCCGCTGGTCATCGATTCCCTCGGCCTTGCCGAGGCGATCCTCCGGCATGACTTCCCGGGAGGCCCGTGCTGGATGCGCTACAACCACGACGGCTACGGGCAGAAGGCGGACGGGAGCGCATTCGACGGCGCGGGCGCCGGCGGCAGCTGGCCGCTGCTCACCGGCGAGCGCGGCCACTACGAGCTGGCCGCGGGGCGCGATCCGCGGCCTTACATTCAGGCGATGGAGCGCCTCGCGAACGCCGGCGGCATGCTTCCCGAGCAAGTCTGGTGCGGCGACGATCTGCCCGGCCTCAAGCGCGGCGACCCCACCGGCTCAGCCATGCCGCTGTGCTGGGCGCACGCGGAATACATGACGCTGGTCCGCGGCGCGGCCGATGGCGCGGCGTTCGACCGCATCGAGCCGGTTTATGATCGCTACGTGCGCCGCCGGGCCGAGCTGCCGCCCTGCCGCCACGAGATGTGGAGCTGCGCCCATCGCGTCGCGTCCATGCCCGCGGGCCGCACGCTGCGCGTGATCACGCCGGGCGCCGCGGTGGTCCATTGGGGCGTCGCCGACGAGGCTGGCGGCGACGTGACGGCGCAGGAAACGGGCCTTGGCTGCTGGTTCGCCGACCTGCCCACCGCCGCGCTGCCCGCCGGCGCGGAGGTGCGCTTTCGGCTGATCTGCGACGGCAATTCCGGCGATGAGGAGCATTGCGTCGCGGTCTCGGCTCGTCCTTCGGCCCTGGGCTAGAGCGGGACGCCCGCGCTCACGGCGCGGTGATCGCCCGGCGCACGGGGGCAAGCGGTGCCGAGTCGTCGAAGGAGACGCTCCGGCCGCGGCGCACGAGGCCGAGTTCCTTCCACAGCGCGGGGAGGTCCACCAGGACGGGCTTGGCCTTCATCTCGTCATAGATCTCGCGCATCACGGGCACGCCGGTGGCGGCGTCGCCCACGCGGATCACGCGATCGATGTGCCACCAATGGCCGATGGTGCCGCCTTCCGCGGCGATGGCGCGCAGGGCGTGCTCCAAGCCGCGCTGATTTCGCGTGCGGCGGCGGATTTCCACGTCCACGCGGAGGAAGAAGAGCGCGCCGCCCCAGTAGGTGCGGCCCCACGTCGGCGTGAAGTCGAGGCCGCGGTCGCCGGCCTCGGGCAGGCCCTGCGGCAGACCGTTGACGAGGTCGGCCCAGGCGCGCTCGGGGGAAAGGTCGCCGGAGCGGGCGCGGGCGATGGACTCGACGTAGGTGGCCAAGCCCTCCTCGATCCAGTGGTGTCGCTCGTCCACGGAGGGGAAGCACAGGTGGATCATCTCGTGGGTGAGCACCCAGTCGTCCGAGACGTCGGCGCCGGTGGCGGCCCGCCCGAGCGAGATGGTGACGAGCGGCCCGTCCCAGCCGAACGCGCGGCCATGGCTCACGCTCCGGCCCTCGCGGGGCGTGATCTTCAGCGTGGCGCGCCGCGGCGGAAACCCGCCGTAGTAGGTGGCGACGGACTTCGCGGCGGTGCTGGTCCAGGAAGTGGCGACGCGGCGCGTTTCCGCGGAAGGCGGCGAGGTGAACTGCACGTCGATGATCCCGCCGCCGGGCACGGCCAAGTCCTCGCCCCGCGCCGCGAGCGCGGCCCCGACGGCCAGCGCGCCCCGCGCGATCCGGGAGACGAGCGATCGGGCGGCGTTCATGGCGTAGGAAAGCTCGGCTCAGGCCGCGCGCCCGGCGACAAGACTCTCGGTCATGGCGCGCCGTGTTTTCCCCTGCGCGCCGCGCGCCGGCCTGCCAGACTGCGCGCCATGCATGATTTCCAACCGAAGACCATCATCGAGCCGTTCAAGATCCGATCCGTCGAGCCCGTCCGCTTTTCCACGCCGGAGGAACGCGAGCAGGCGCTGGCGGCGGCCGGGCACAACCCGTTCCTGCTCCGCGCGCGGGACGTGCTGATCGACCTGCTCACCGACTCCGGCACCGGCGCGATGTCGGCGAAGCAGTGGGCGGCGATGATCTCGTCGGACGAGTCGTATGCGGGCGCGGACTCGTTTTATCGCTTCGAGGCCGCCGTGCAGGGGATCACCGGCCTGCGCCACGTCATCCCCACGCACCAGGGCCGCGCGGCCGAGCACATCCTCTTCGGGGCGCTGCTCTCGCCGGGCGACATCGTGGTGAACAACACGCACTTCGACACCACCCGCGCGCACGTCGAGAACTGCCGCGCCGAGGCGCGCGACCTCGTGATCGCGGAGGGCCGCCAGCCGCGCTCGCTGCATCCCTTCAAGGGCAACATGGACCTCGCCGCGCTTGAGGCCGTGCTGAAGTCGCCCGACGACGGCCCGCGCGTGCGCGCCGTGATGATGACCGTGACGAACAACTCCGGCGGCGGCCAGCCGGTGAGCCTGGAAAATCTGCGCGCCGTTTCCGCGCTCGCCCGGGCGCACGGGAAGCCATTCCTGCTCGACGCGTGCCGCTTCGCCGAGAACGCGTGGTTCATCAAGACCCGCGAGCCAGGCCAGGCCGACCGCACGCCGCGGGAGATCGCGCAGGAAATGTTCTCCCTGTGCGACGGCAGCACGATGAGCGCGAAGAAGGACGGCCTCGCCAACATCGGCGGCTTCCTCGCGCTGAACGACGGCGAGCTGGCCGGGCGCTGCCGCACGCGCCTGATCCTGACCGAGGGATTCCCGACCTACGGCGGCCTCGCCGGCTACGACCTGGAGGCCATCGCGCAGGGCTTGAACGAGGTGCTCGACGAGGGCTACCTGCGCTACCGCGTGCGCTCCATCGCCTACCTCGGCGAGCGCCTCACCGCGGCCGGCGTGCCCATCGTGCAGCCGCCGGGCGGCCACGCGATCTACCTCGACGCGCGGGAGGCCCTGCCGCACCTCTCGCCGCGGCAGTATCCGGCGTGGTCGCTGAACAACGCGCTCTACCTCGCCGGCGGCGTGCGCGGCGTGGAGATCGGCACGGTGATGTTCGGCCTCCAGCCCGACGGCTCGGAACGGGACGCCGCGATGGACCTCGTGCGCCTGGCCTTCCCGCGGCGCGTTTACACCCAGAGCCACGTGGATTACCTGCTGGAGGTCATCCTCCACGTGTGGGAGCGCCGCGAGTCGCTCCGCCCGCTGCGCATCGTGGAGCAAGGGCCGGTGCTCCGCCACTTCACCGCGCGCCTGGAGCCGGCGTGAGACCTAGCGAAATTCCTCGCGCATGACCAGTCTCCCAACGTTTCCCCTCCCCTCGCCGCTCGCAGCGCACTGGACGCTGGACCCTGCGGTCACGTTCTTGAACCATGGCTCATTCGGGGCGTGCCCGCGTGCGATCCTCGATCAGCAATCGGAGTTCCGCGCGCGAATGGAGGCGGAGCCGGTGCGTTTCCTCACGCGGGACTTGCCAGGGCTGCTCGACGCCTCGCGGGAACGTGTTGCGCATCACGCGGGCTGCTCGCCGGAAGACCTCGCCTTCGTCCCGAACGCCACCGCGGGCGTCAACGCCGTGCTCGGCTCGCTCGCGCTTCAATCGGGCGACGAGATCCTCACCACGACCCACGCCTACAACGCGTGCGCCAACGTCCTGCGCCTCGCCGCCGAGCGCGCGGGCGCGCAGGTGATCTTCGCGCACATGCCGTTCCCGCTGGAAAGCGAGGACCAAGCCGTTCAGGCCATCCTCGAAGCCGTGACGCCGCGCACGCGGCTCGCGCTCATCGACTGGATCACCTCGCCCACCGCGCTGGTCCTGCCCGTGGAGCGCCTCGTCCGGGAGCTGGAGGCGCGCGGCGTGGACGTGCTGCTCGACGGCGCGCACGCCCCCGGCCAGGTGCCAATGAAGCTCGGCGAGCTGCGCCCCGCGTGGTGCGCCGCCAACCTGCACAAATGGATGTGCGCGCCCAAGGGCGCGGGGTTCCTCTACGCCCGCGAGGACCGCCGCGACCTTCTGCGGCCGGTGATCACGTCGCACGGAGAAAACACGCGGCGCGCCGGCCGCACTCCGTTTCACGACCGCTTCGACTGGCCCGGAACCCTCGACCCGACCGCGTGGATCTGCGCGGGCGCGGCGACCGATTGGTGCGCCGGCTTGTTTCCCGGCGGACTCGCCGAATGGATGGCACGCGGCCACGCCCTCGCCGTCGAGGCGCGCCGCCTCCTCTGCGACGCGTGGGATATTCCGCCGCCCTGTCCCGAGGCGATGCTCGGCGCGATGGCGACATTGCCCGTCCCGGCCTCGTCGCGGTGGGAATGGCCGGCATCCGAGCGCATCGCCCCGTGGCAAACGCATCTGCTGGAACGGCACGCGGTCGAGGTGCCGTTCTTCCGCTGGGGCAGCCCGCCGCGCGCGTGGCTGCGGGTGTCCGCCGCGCCCTACAACGCGCCCGGGCAATACGCCTATTTGCGGGCCGCGCTGGCGGACGATTGACCCCGGCCGACGGTTGCCTGCGTCACCACGCGCTGGAGGTTTCTCTCGGACGGTCGAACCGCTTGTTCCACGAGCGTTCCATGCTACCGTTTTCCATTCCCCTCGATCCGCGCGAAACCTAGGAAACATCAGGCTTCGCGGGCCATTCGCTCCTTTTATGCCCGATCTCCCTCCCCGCGACGACGAAGCCCCCGCGTTCGACGCCGCCGACGCGCCCAATTCCTCCGCCTACGGGGCCGCCCAAATCGACAAGCTGGAGGGCCTCGCCGGCGTGCGCCAGCGGCCCGGCATGTATATCGGCCACACGGACGAGCGGGGCCTCCATCACTGCGTTTTCGAGGTGCTGGACAACTCCATCGACGAGCACTTGGCCGGCCACTGCACGGACATCGAGGTGACGATCCATGTGGACGGTTCCTGCTCGCTGCGGGACAACGGCCGCGGCATCCCGGTGGACATCCACCCGAAGTTCGGCATCCCGGCCGTGGAGCTGGTGCTGACGAACCTCCACGCGGGCGGCAAGTTCGGCCAGGGCGCCTACAAGTATTCCGGCGGCCTCCACGGCGTGGGCGCCAAGTGCGTGAACGCGCTTTCGGACTGGTTCAAGATCGAGGTGCGCCGCGAGGGCAAGGTATGGCACATGGCCTTCGAGCGCGGCGTCACCACGCGCAAGCTCACCGCGATTTCCTCGCTCGCGGACCCGCGCGAGACGGGCACGCTGATCACCTTTCAGCCGGACCCGACCATTTTCTCGACGGTCGTCTTCGAATACGACCGGCTGCTGGCCCGCCTGCGCGAACTGGCCTTCCTCAACCCCGGCCTGCGCATCCGCCTGACCGACGAGCGCGGCGAAAAGCCCCGCTCCGACCTCCTCTTTTACAAAGACGGAGTGGTCGAGTTCGTGCGGCAGCTCGCCGCGGGCGAGAGGATCCTGCACGACAAGCCGGTGGTCATCCGCGGCCGGCGCGCCGTGAAGTTCCTCAACAAGGATCGCCAGGAGGTCGAGGACCTCATGATCGCGGAGGCCGTCCTGCAATACAACGACGGCTACCACGAGAAGACCCTCTACTACACCAACGCGATCCCCAATCCCGACGGCGGCACGCACGCCGTGGGCTTCCGCACCGCGCTGACCCGCGCCATCAACCAATACGCCGAGGCCCACAAGCTGCGGAAGGACAAGGACCCGGCCATCAACGGCGACGACGTGGTGGAAGGCCTCGTGGCCGTGCTGGCGATCAAGCATCCCAGCCCGAGCTTCGAGTCGCAGACGAAGGTGAAGCTCGTCACCCCGGACGTGCAGGGCATCGTGCTCTCGATCACCTACGAGGAGCTGATGCGCTTTTTCGAGGAGAATCCCGAGACGGCCGCGAAGATCGTGCACAAGGCGCTCTCCGCCGCCGTGGCCCGCGAGGCCGCGCGCAAGGCCCGCGAGACCGTCCGCAAGAGCGCCATGAGCGGCGGCGGCCTGCCCGGCAAGCTGGCCGACTGCTCCGAGCGCGACCGCGAGCTGACCGAGCTCTACATCGTCGAGGGCGACTCGGCCGGCGGCTGCTTTACGGGCGACACGCGCGTGGCCCTGGCGGATGGCCGCGACCTTTCATTCCACGAACTGGTCGCCGAGCAGACGGCCGGGCGCGAGCATTGGATCTACACGATCCGTGCCGATGGAAAAATCGGCTTGGAGCGCGCCCTCCACGCGAGGGTCACGAAGCGGGACGCTGCTCTGGTGCGCGTGACCCTGGACAACGGCGAGCAAATCACCTGCACGCCGGACCACCGTTTCATGCGCCGCGACGGCACCTACCAACTGGCTGTCCGACTACAAGCCGGCGAGTCGCTGATGCCGCTGTATCGGCGTGTCTCGGACATGAGCGAGCCGGGGATCACCATTCAAGGCTACGAGATGGCGTGGTGTCCGCGAGCAGGCCGGTGGCTCTTCACCCACCTGCTGGCGGACTGTTTCAACCGGTGGACCGGCATTTACGCCGAGACAGACGGCGACCACTGCCATCACGTCGATTTCAACAAGCGAAACAACAACCCGCCAAACCTCCGGCGCATGCCGGCGGCAGCGCACCTTGCCCTTCACCGCGAGCACGCGGCTCGCACGCTTCACCGGCCGGAGGTCATCGCGCGATCGCGTCGAGCCAAGGGCATGCCCACGTTTCGCGCGGCCATGAGCCGCCGCATGAAGGAGCCGCGGACAAGGGCGATTCTCTCGGAGCAGGCGCGCCGTCAATGGATGGATGCAGATTACAAGGGCTTCATGGCGACGCGCTGGCGCGAGTTTTACGCCGCTGACCCGGCCTACCGCGCGCGGAACGCCGCCACCCTGGATGCGGCGCAGCGCCGCCATTGGGCAAGCGAGGAGAACCGTCGCGCCCAGGCTGAGCGCACCCGGACCTATTTCGCGGGGCATCCAGAGGCCCGGCAAACGCGCGCGGCCGAGGCGCAAAATCAATGGGAGGACCCCTCGCTGCGGGAATGGCGCCGCGACGCCACCCGCGCGCAGTGGACCCCGGAGTTTCGCGCCGCGCGCCGCGCGACCCTGGAGGCCACCTATCTCCGCAAGACTCTTGCCGCTCTTCGGGGCTTCGTGGCGGCAGGCGCCCTGGACGTTGAGGCCTACCAAGCGCACCGCTTGGCGAGCGGGGATCGGTCCCTGCTTCGCTTCGACAAGTTTTGCGCCCGCTATTTCGAGGGCGATGCCGCCCGCGCGCAGGACGCCGCGCTGCACTTCAACCACCGCGTCGTCGGCGTCGAGCTGCTGGAAGAGCGCGCGGACGTTTACGACCTGGAAGTGCCCGGCACGCACAACTTCGCTCTCGCCTCCGGCGTGTTCGTCCACAACAGCGCCAAGCAAGGCCGCGACCGGCGCACGCAGGCCATCCTGCCCATCCGCGGAAAGCTCATCAACGTGGAGAAGGCCCGCCTCGACAAGGTGCTCGAGAACAAGGAGATCCGCTCCATGATCACCGCGCTGGGCACCGGCATCGGCCGGGGCGGCGAGCAGGACGGCGGCTTCAACCTCGAGAAGCTCCGCTACGGCCGCGTCATCATCATGACCGACGCCGACGTGGACGGCTCCCACATCCGCACGCTGCTGCTGACCTTCTTCTACCGGCAGATGACCGAGCTCATCCGCGCCGGGCGCGTGTATGTGGCGCAGCCGCCGCTCTACAAGGTCACGCGCCGCAAGAAGATCCAATACGTCGAGGACGACGGCGCGCTGGAGCGCATCCTCACGGACTTGGGCGCGGCGGACTGCCGCCTCCGCGCCCGGGCCGACGGCCGCGAGTTCTCCTCCGAGCAACTGTCCGAGATCCTCGCCCTGCTGGAGCGGCTCGGGAAGTTCCGCTCGTCCATCGAGCGCCATGGGGCCTCGTTCGAGGCTTGCCTCGCCGCTCGCGCCGGGCTGGGGGGAAACGTTCCCGGCTGGCTCGTGGTGGTGCGCGGCGCGGACGGCAACGGCGCTCCGCCCCAGGCGCACTGGTTCGCCGACGAGGAAGCCGTGCGCGTCTTCGTGGACGATCACCCCGAGCTCTCGCATGTGTCCCGCGAGACCGCGCCGGCGGGCCACGTCCCCGCCTCGGCCGCCACCTCCTCGCTGCCCGAGGGGGGCGGTGCCACGGCCCCCGCGGAAGATGCCGCTCCGCCGGTGGCGACGGATGGCCGGCCGCCGGCCGCCCCGCGCGTGCGCGTGGTGGAATTGTTCGAGGCGGCCGCGCTGCAAAAGCTTCTCGCCGAGCTGGAGGCGAAGGGCGTGCGCGTGGAGCGTTACGCCGCGCCGAGCGACGAGCCGGCCTGGGAGCTGGTGGAGGGCGACAACGTCCGCGTGCATCCCGTCCGCTCGGTGTCCGAGATCTCGCGCAAGGTCACCGAAATCGGCCGCCGCGGCATCGAGATCGGCCGGTTCAAGGGCCTGGGCGAGATGAATCCGAAGGAGCTCTTCGAGACCACGATGGACCCGCAGACGCGCAAGCTGCTGCGCGTGGAACTGAACGACGAGACCGCCACCGAGGCCGACCAGATGTTCCGCGTGCTGATGGGCGACGCCGTCGAGCCGCGCCGCCAGTTCATCGAGGACAACGCGCTCAACGTGCGCAACCTCGACGTGTGAGGTCTCGCAAGGTTGGCCGAAGGCTTTGGAGTGCGGTGGCAAGCGTCAGCGCGACACCGCTTCCGAGTGCGAGACCGCGGCTTCGATCCCAAAGCGGTGTCGCGCTGACGCTTGCC